>JBAZQW010000001.1:0-123531 GCA_041645005.1 Desulfotomaculaceae bacterium
AGCGGGCTTACGATGAGATCATCCATGACGTCTGCCTGCAAAATATGCCGGTCGTTTTCGCGATCGATCGGGCGGGGATCGTCGGCGAAGACGGGGCAACGCATAACGGCATTTTTGATCTGGCTTTCCTGCGCTGTCTGCCGAACATGGTCGTCCTGGCGCCCAGTGACGATTCCGAACTCGAAAAAATGCTCGCGTTCGCCGTCAGACATGACGGCCCGATAGCTATACGTTACCCAAGAGGCGAGGCAAAAAGGGTCGAGGCAAAATCATCACTCGCAATAGAGTTGGGCAAGGCCGAGGTGGTATTCGGCTCTCCGCATTCCGAGATCTGCATTATCGCTCTTGGCTCAATGGTCGCTCCGTCAATCGAAGCCGCCAAACAGTTAGGCAACGCCAGAGTGATCAACGCCCGGTTCGTTAAGCCTTTGGACAAGGAATTGATCGTCAAAGAAGCTAAGGCTGCCAAACTTATCGTTACGGTCGAAGAGGGAGTTCTTGAGGGCGGTTTTGGTTCCGCGGTCATAGAACTGCTGGCCGAGGCCGGTGTTACCACCCCGGTGCGCAGGTTGGGCTTGCCGTCAAAATTCATCGAACACGGCCAGCGAGACGAGATCCTGGACAGCTACGGCTTATCCCCCCAAAAGATAGCTCAGACGATCAAAAACCATTTTTAGAGTCAAATAACTGAAATCGCGATCATTTTCTTACGAAGATAAACCAATGAAAGCACTGCCTAATTATAGAACAACTATGCGTCCTGATTATTTAAGCCATCCCGGGATCTGCCGGATAGGGGGAGGAGGCGGGGAAAGAAGCGTATCCGACATATTAAGCTCGCGCCTGGGCGCCATTTTAGAACAGTTAAAGCCACAATTTGGTTTTCATGATCCACAGCATAAGGAAAGGCTGATCGCCGAAGCGGCCGGGATCGTGCTCAACACCGGGTTGCTTGAAGAAGCGACCACTACCGATTGCTTTGTCTTGGCCGTCCGGGTCGCCGATCATTCCTTTAAAAACGCCGACGACCAAACCGCCGCGCAGATCTTCGGCCGGATAAGGCAATTTATTGACAATCTGCTGACGCCGGGTTTACGGGATGAGGTCAGGGAGCGGATGGCCAATGTCTGCTTGGGTTCATACAAAATAAATGAAGCCGCCTCGATCGTCCGCGGCTATGAAAGAAAAGATAAACTGCCCGCCAATCTGGCGATCGCGGATGCTTTTTTAAAATCAGGTGAAACGGAAAAGGCGACAAAAACCCTGTCAGTCAATTGCGTCCAGATCGCCAAGGCCAGCCCGAATCTGATGGTCCGCACGGGCCAATTGGTCGCGATCGCGAAAAAATTGATCGACCACGAAAATACGGCCGCGGCGCAAGACGTGCTGATCATGGCGGCCGCTGATCTCGACAACAACAACCTTGCCCACTTTAAAACGCTGGAGAAGATCGGCCTGATGCTGCTCGACCTTGAGCGGGGAATCAAGGCCCTGGACCTGCTTTCCCGGGGAAAGCTCAGCAACTATTATCTCCGCAACTTTTCTTCGTCTGCTTCGCGCCTTGACCTGATCAACAAGAGCTTGGCAGCGATCGAGAACCAGTTCCCCGAGTTCGTCGCGCGCTGGCGGCAAAACCATTCTCACAGTTGCCCACCTCCCGCTAAATAAGTTATAATCAACTTATGCAGTCCGATATCGAGATCGCCCAAAAAGCTAAACTCAAGCTGATCGTCGAGGTCGCCAAACACGCCGGCCTTGACTTGAATGACGTAGAACTTCACGGTTGTTACAAAGCAAAGATACATCTTAAAGCCTTAAAGCGCTTTAATAAGAAAAAAGACGGCAAATTGATCCTCGTTACCGCGATGACGCCGACCCCGCGGGGGGAAGGGAAAACCACCACGACCATCGGACTGGCCCAGGCCTTAAATAATTTGGGGAAGAGCGCTTTTGTCTGCATCAGGGAACCTTCGCTGGGGCCAGTAATGGGGATGAAGGGTGGGGCGGCCGGCGGCGGATATTCCCAGGTCCTGCCGATGGAAGACATCAATCTTCACTTAACTTCCGACATGCATATGGTCACCTCTGCCCACAATCTGTTGTCGGCCATGCTTTATAACCATATCTACCAGGGTAATGAATTAGGAATAGATGAGCACCGGATAGTTTGGAAAAGGACGATGGACATGAACGACCGGGCGCTCCGCGGGATGTTCGATATCACCGCTTCTTCCGAAGTGATGGCGATCCTTTGTCTTTCCGAAAGCGTAACCGATATGAAAGAACGGCTGGGGCGGATCATCGTGGCTTATGATAAAACAGGGAAGCCGGTCACTGCCGCCAACCTCAAAGCGAATGGGGCGATGGCACTCCTGTTATGGGACGCGCTCAAGCCGACCCTGGTCCAGACCTTTGAAGGAGGCCCGGCTTTTATCCACGGCGGGCCGTTTGCCAACATCGCGCACGGTTGTAACTCGATCGTCGCTACCCGGCTCGCTTTAAAGCTGGCCGATTACGTGGTCACCGAGGCCGGGTTTGCCTCCGAGCTAGGCGCGGAGAAGTTCTTTGACATCAAATGCCGGGTAGCGGGCTTCTCGCCGTCAGCCGCGGTCCTGGTGGTGACTAAACAGGCGATCGAACGCCATGGCTATGAGAACGTCAAAAAACATCTTGAGAATATTCGCCATTATGGTTTGCCGGCGGTTATCGCTATCAATAGGAAAGAGAACGATACGGCTGATGAGTTGGCTGTTATTAAAAGTGAATGCTCCAAGCTCGGCGTTCCTGTGGTTGTCTCTGATGTTTGGGCCAAAGGCGGGAGCGGGGGGAAGGAGCTGGCGAAAGCGGTGATCGCAGCGGCTGATAACAAGTCAGACTTTAAGCTGCTTTATTCGTTGAAAGATCCAATTAAGGAGAAGATCAATAAGATCGCCACTGAAATCTACGGGGCGGAGGGGGTTGAGTGGACAGAGCAGGCGGAGGCAGACATTAAGTTCTTGAATGAACAGAAGTTAGCCGATCTGCCAGTCTGTATCGCCAAGACCCAGTATTCTTTAAGTGATAACCCGAAAGTTTACGGCCGGCCAGCCGGCTTCAAGATCACTATCCGTGAGCTGAAACCGTCCGCTGGCGCCGGATTTATCGTTGCCTATGCCGGTGATATCATGACGATGCCGGGCTTGCCAAAACACCCAGCGGCAGAAAACATGGATATTACCGAAGACGGTAAGATCGTCGGATTGTTTTAAAACCCCTGAAATTTCCTTCTAATTTTATTGACAATTAATTGAGCGGCTCTCATCCAAATATAATAATATGGTCACAATAACTTCTACCTATCGGCGGCCGGCTGTCATAATGAAAGCGGGCAATAATTATGTGTATGAAAAGACACTTCGTGCTCTGCTGCAGAAGATTGAAACAGGAAAATACCAGCCGGAGCTTGATAGGGAAGAGGCCGATTTTCATCTCAAAGAAGAGGTGTTGAAAATTAAATGCAGTGAGGCCCTGAAAATTCAATGCGGCAATGTCGGATTGCAATATAAATCACCTGAAGATCCGGAAGCTTGGCAAGTACTGATTGAAAGATTGTTCAATGGCGTCAATCTTAGCCGGGTGGTCGTGGAAGGAAAAAATTCCGATAATCAAAGATTTCCAGTTAAAGACAGGCAAAATCATGTTGAAGTCCTAAATAGCACCTTGCATAAACTTAGCGTAATCGAAGACTGGTTCTATCATAATCCTGAAGTCCTCCGTCAGATCGTAGCGAATTTTTGACCCCTGGGGTATAATTAAGATATTCAATGATCAACCAGAAAAAGATCGAAAAAGCCGTAAAAGATATATTGATCGCGATCGGCGAGGATTTAAACCGCGAGGGCTTGAAGGAAACGCCCAAACGCGTCGCCGAGATGTATGCCGACCTGTTCTCCGGCCTGCATAAAGATCCATCCAAAGAACTGACGACTTTCAAGCAGGGCGAGCATGAGGAAATGGTCATTGTTAAAGACATTCCTTTCTATTCCATCTGCGAGCATCATCTTGTTCCTTTTGTCGGCAAGGCCCACGTCGCCTATATCCCGAGATCGGGCAGGGTAACGGGACTGTCCAAGCTGGTCAGGGTAGTTGAGGGCTATGCGAAAAGGCCGCAGGTGCAGGAACGTTTAACTTCCGAAGTCGCCGATACGATCATGGAAAAGCTGGCGCCTCATGGCGTTTTGGTCGTGATCGAGGCCGAGCACCTGTGTATGTCAATGCGGGGAGTTAAAAAACCCGGGACTACCGCGGTCACTTCGGCCGTCAGGGGGGTCTTCAGGAAAGACGCCAAGGTCCGCTCCGAAGCCCTGGCCTTGATCAAACCTTAGTGATAAATCGCGTCTTAATCGCTTTCTGGCCAATAATTATCTGTTTTTACCTTACCGGCTGCGCCGAACATTCGATCTCCAGCAATAAAAATCCAACCGTCAAGAACGCCGTCACCATCACGATCGATCTTTGCCCGTCCAGCAAACCTTACGAAGCCAAACTGTTCAAGGCCCTGGAAGGGTTGGGACAAAGGGCCGGCCAACCTCTGCCGGTGACGATCTTTGTCTCCGGCCGCTGGATCGAGCGGCATCAGGACGAGCTCAAAGTGCTTAAAAAGATGTACCTGAACATTACCTGGGGGAACCATTCGTATTCTCACCCGGTCGCGGACGACTTTCTGAACAACCCGAAAGTAAATTTCCGGCGGGAAATGCTGAAGAATATCACCGCCATGGAAAAGTTCAGCCTTCAACCCTCCCGCTACTTCCGCTTTCCCGGCCTCCGGCATAACCGGCAGCGCCTGGAACAACTCGCCGCGCTCGGTTATATTTCCGTTGATTCCAATGCCTGGCTGGGGAAGATACACTGGTGGCACCGCTTCGTTGGCGGCAGGATCAAGGCTGGTTCAATTATCCTTATTCATGGCAACGGCAATGAACGGGCGGGGGTGGTCGACGAATTTATCGCCTGGCTAAAGCGGAACAAAAAGTACCGGATCGTCCCCTTGAGCGATTTTATCCCGGTAGTTTCCTCGTCAGGAACGCCCGAAGCAGTTCGGCCGTAGACTGATTCAAGCCGGCAGTGTTGCTCTTCCCGGTAATCAGATCGCAGCCTTTTTATTGAAATTTCCGTCTAATCATGCCGACAAATCTTCATGACTTATCCATCTATCAGCATTAGGGCTTTAGCCTGGGCAAAAAGGACGGCGCCGATGCCTCTGCAGAAAGTCTCCGGTGGCCTTACCAACGCAGCTGGCAGTTTAATTCAAAGGACAGTAAAACCAAGCTATGAGATAGGCGGATATAGAAAACTATCTCATCTCTATAATCAACAATTAATGGCGTTGACTGCCGATTCAGCCGGAACAACAAGACAAGCCAAAGAAACCGTGGACCTTATTGTGATCCCGGAAAGTCCCTACATTCATTTCGGCAGAGAGTTTGGGAAAGATGAACTATTGGCTCTGGGAGTCGGAGCCGGGGCAACGGCGTTGGCCAATATTTTATTGGACTGGCTTTATGACGGTCATTGTCCGTTGCATATCAAAGCGCCGATACTGGCGGTCGTTCAACCGGTCGTGGAAAAACCGATGCTGGTCTTCCGGCATATAAAAAACGCTTATGATAATGCCGAGCCGGCCGGTAAACATGATTTGAGCTGGCTCCTTGGGATAGCGAAAAAAGGTTTAAAGGACGGCTGGCCGACGCTAAAGGCCGACATCATTTACCATGATTCCAACCAGGCGATTAACATGGGGATATTAACTTGTTTATTCGATCCCCAGACCAGCTGGTTAAAAGCCGCTATTTTACAAGCAGTTTCATTTACAACGGCATTCCTGGAAGCGGTCTTTCTTGAAGTCAAAAGTGTTACTCTTAAACACGTCCTTTACAGCCGGAAATTACATAAGATAGGGTTCGAATCGGAACGATATTATGAATTAAGGTACATGATCGTCCCGGACCGGCCGGCCAACGATCCAACGGCGGTCTTGCAAAATATCGCCGATAAATTCGGCCTAACGAGGTTTGATGTTGGCATTCGGTATCATGACAAATATGTCCGGGAAGCCACCCTGGCAGGATTTAATGATTGGGGCGCTTCAACTCGCTTCAGAGACCGGCCGACGGAAAACGGGAAGGGCTTTATGCGCAGTGTCCAGGTTGTTTTTACCAAGCCATTTGAATTGGCGCGCGAAAAAAGGGGGGCCTATAATTGTTTTCCGGTGGAAAAATGGAAACATTATTATTTGTTTCCTGATAATAGAATGTACTGGCAGGCGGCTGAAATCCCTGAACAAAGAGTAGGAAGGGTCATCAAGCGTATTGAGGGGAAAGGCGATTATCATGAAGTTAAATTCTGGCGTTGCGGAGCCAGCGATCCAAAGGGCCTTTTGGTAACGATCGATATCCCTGACAGGTCAGGAAAAGAAGACACGGCCAGCCCCTATTTAATTGAAGTAAAAGTCCGGAAAAATTTAAAGTTATTGGTCGCCTTTAACAACTTTCTTTTAAGAGAATATCCGGCCGATCCAATCACCAAAAGCAAGTTCGAACTTACCACCGGTAAGCTTATTTGATCTTAGCCGGGGAGCTTCTCCGTCAGGAAAGATTTTAATAAAATCGCCGTCGAATCGTTAAGCCCGTCAATATCGATCGTTTTTGTCGCGTGATATTTCAATATCCTGTTCCGCTGCTCAACTCCCAGTTTCTTTCCCAATTCAACTCCGAACTGGTCGAAGCTATTGATACCCCAGATGAAGCCTTTGGCTGCCGCGCGATGCTCCGTCCAGGCTAGAAGTAAGCCGGCAGTGAACGGGGTAAGTTCTTTAAGCAGAAGAGAACTTGACGGCCGGTTCCCGCTGAAGTTCTTTGGCAAATAATCATCTTGCTTGCCGAATGCCAGAGCGTCCGGCTGGGCAAAGAAGTTGGTCATCAATTCTTCATGATGGGTGACCGAAGTGGGTGACGATTCGCCAAGCTGGTACTGCGGTTTAATAAAGCCGATAAAATCGCAGGGAACGATCTGCGTTCCCTGATGAATTAATTGATAAAAAGAATGTTGGCCGTTCGTCCCCGGTTCGCCAAAAACGACCTCGCCCGTATCAAACGATAAAGATTTGCCATCCAGATCGACCGACTTGCCGTTGCTCTCCATCTCGACCTGCTGGGTATGCGCCGGCAGTTTGCCCAAGCTTTGGGAATAGGGGAGGAGCGCCCGGGTCTTGACCCCCAGGAAGTTGATGTTCCAGATATCGAGCAGGGCCGAGAGGACCGGGATATTCTCTTCAAAGGGGGCATGCAAAAAGTGCGTGTCCAGCCAGTTAGCCCCTTTAAGTATTTGTTCGAAATTATCGTAACCGAGATAGAGTGAAAGGGGCACCGCGCCGACGGCCGAAGTCGCGCTAAAGCGGCCGCCAACCCAGTCCCAAAAACCGAACATATTCTCCGGGTCGATCCCAAAGGCCTCAACTTTATCTTTGGCTGTCGAAACCGCGACAAAATGTTTTTTAATAACGTCGGGTGAAGAACCGAGTGACGATTGCAGCCATTGCTTGGCGGTTTCGGCGTTCTTCATTGTTTCGGCGGTGGTAAATGTTTTGGAAATCACCACCACCAGCGTATCTTCAGGGTCAAGACCGGCTGTTTTCCGGGCAAAATCGGTCCCATCAACATTGGCAATGAAGACCAGTTTTTTCCCTTTGATCGCATAGGGGGCGCAAGCTTCCGCCAGGTACTCCGGTCCGAGATATGATCCGCCGATGCCGATGGCAACGATATTATTTAACTTATTTTGCGCGGCGAATTTCTTGATCTTGGCCAGGACTTCTTTGACTTCCGGATGATGGTCCGGATCCCGCAAGGCGACATGAAGAACCTGGCGTCCCTCGGTCACGTTGACCTTTCCGCCGTTGAACATGTCCTTGATCTTCGCTCGCAAGCCGGTCTCTTCGGCTAAACGAAGCAGCAGGCCGATCACGGTTTCATCGACTAACTGGCGAGAATAGTCAAAATAGAGATGCTCGGTCCTAACCGCGCGTCTTATAAATGAGGTCTTGAGGTCAGGCTTATATGACTTTTGATAATTCTTGAGCTCGAGAAAACTTTGAACCAGATTGAAGTGCTGATTATCCGCCATAGTTTTAAATTATAGCAGATTTAGACCCCCATCAGCATCGGATAAACCTGATCGTGGATTGTCTGCCAGTGCTCTTCGCCCTGGTAGCTTTCGATGTAAAGCTTACCCTTCAGTTCGGTACCGGAAGCGCGGGCCGCGAACCAGGAGCCGTCATCTAAAATCACTTTCGTGCCGCCGATAGCGGCACCGTTGCCGGGAGCGGTAGTCAGTATCTGAACGATCCGGCGGCCGGCAATCTCGGCTCCGACACTCAACCTGTTAGCCAGAGTTTTGACATTCTTTCTGAACGCGGTAACATTTTCCGTATTCAAAGTAATGTCGGCTCTCTTGTAGAACGGGTCACCGTAGCGCGGCACCAGGATTTCTCTGTAAATTTGCGAAGGCGTTTTCCCTATTCTGGCCACGATCTCGGCCGAAAGAAGCGCCAGGGCAAATCCGTCTTTATCGGTCGTCCAGGTCTTGCCGTCCAGGGTGAGGAAAGAGGCGCCGGCACTCTCTTCGCCGCCGAAAGCCAGCCAACCTTCTGACAACCCTTTAACAAACCATTTGAAGCCGACCGGGACTTCGTAAAGCTCATGGTTTAAAAAACCTTTAACAACTCTGTCAATCATGCTGCTGCTGACGATCGTTTTTCCTATTTTCAAGTTTCTTGACCACTGCGGCCGGTACTGCAGCAGATACCAGATGGCGACGGAGAGATAATGGTTCGGATTCATCAGCCCGTCGGGAGTGACGATCCCATGTCGGTCAAAATCGGTATCGTTGCCGAAGGCGATCTGATATTGATCTTTCAAGCTGATCAAACTTGCCATGGCGTCCTTGGAAGAACAATCCATACGGATCGTTTTATCGCTGTCAACAGTCATAAAGCCAAACGTCGGATCAACCACATCATTAACGACCGTGAGATCGAGACCGTATTTTTCCGCGATCGGAGCCCAATAATGGACCCCAGAGCCGCCCATCGGATCGGCGCCGATCTTAATTTTCGCGGCATGGATCGCTTCAAAATCAACTACCCTGGCCAAGTCGGCAACGAACGGGGTGATAAAATCTGTTTCCTTGACTGTACCGGCACCTCTGGCCGTTTCAAATGGGGTTGCATTAACCCCTTCGTTATTATTGTTAATTAGCTGATTGGCCCGATCCTGAACCCAGCCGGTGACATCGGTGTCCGCCGGACCGCCATGTGTCGGGTTATATTTAAAACCACCATCCTGCGGCCCATTGTGAGAGGGAGTGATGACAATGCCGTCCGCCAGTCCGTTTGACCTGCCGTGGTTATGATTGATAATCAGGCGCGAAATGACCGGGGTAGGAGTGAATTCATCATCTTTGTGACAAACGACTTCAACTCCGTTAGCAGCCAAGACCTCCAGCGCGGTCTTGAACGCCGGAAAAGAGAGGGCGTGGGTGTCAAAACCGATAAAGAGGGGACCGGTCGTTCCTTGAGTTGCCCGGTATTCGCAGATCGCCTGGCTGATCGCCGCGATATGCCGTTCGTTGAAAGAGCCGGTCAGAGAACTACCGCGGTGGCCGGAGGTGCCGAATTCGACCGGGTGCGTCGGCTTCAGGTCATAATAGGCCGCGACCAGCTGACTGATATCGATTTGCATCTCTGGCGGAGCTTTTTGGCCGGGAATTATCTCTGGTGTCTTAGTCATTTGATTTCTATTATACCATTTCGCTTTCGATTCGGTTATAATCTAGGGGTAATTAGCGTGAAACAAACAGTTAACCTGGCTGGTTTAATAGTTGATAACGTTACCCTGGTTGAGGCTGTCGCCAAGGTCGAGGGGTTCATTGCCTCCGGCCAGCCGCATTTAGTCGCCACCCCTAATCCCGAAATGATCGTCACCGCCCAGGACGACCAGGAGCTGCGTGACATCCTCAATAAAGCCGACCTCCGCATCCCCGACGGGATCAGCATGGTCGTCGTTTCCCGGATACTGGGGACGCCGCTGCAGGAGCGGGTCAGCGGGATCGACCTGATGCTTAAGTTATGCGAGGTCAGCGCGGTCAAAGGGTATAAGATATTTCTCCTGGGGAGTGCGCCGGCCGTCCCCGAAGAAGCGGCCAAGAAATTAACCGCGCTGTTCCCGGGCTTGAAAGTAGTCGGCACCCAGCACGGTTATTTCGGCGGTGATGATCCTGCCGTGCTGAAAAAGATCATGCATACCGAACCCGATCTCCTTTTTTGCGGGCTCGGCGCCAGCCGCCAGGAGAAGTGGCTCAATCATCACCTGGCGGAGCTAAAGACCGTCGGGATGGTGATCGGCGGCAGTTTAGATGTTATTTCCGGCCGGAAAAAACGGGCGCCCAAATGGGCCCAAGCGCTCTATATCGAATGGCTCTACCGCTTATTTTCTGAACCACAGCGCTGGAAAAGACAGCTCGCCCTGCCGAAGTTTTTATGGTTGGTGTTCACCCGGCGGTAAGGATATACTGTTATAGTGAAACGCCTAAAACAGATTGCTATCGTAATAGTAATAATTGCCTCGGTCCAAAGCATCGCTTATTCCGAGGATCGGCCTTTTGGTGTCGTAACGACACCTTCAGTTAACAACCAAACGAGGGAAGCAAACACAGAAGCAACCACCCTGGCGCAATTTAACCTGGGGCTATCCGTTAGAGCCGAATCCAGGCCAACCTGGGGATATGAACTGGAGATCTGGAAAGATATTCACGGTCTAAATATTTATTACGGCTCTCAATCCGACATCATTAGCACAATTGAATTAAAATATAAACTTAAACTAACTAAAGAGAACTATTGCGGCGCCGGCCTCGGAGAATTCCGGGACGCGATAAAAGTCTCCTACGCTCTGCCCAATTGGATAACTACAGGTGAGGCTATTTCCCAATCATTATCAATATTTATCGGTTCGGAAAAACAAATAATAGATCCGTTACTGGCCAATGTCGAATTGGGATTGATCTTCCCAAGCATCAAAAGTATTTATGGTGAGCAGCCATACCCATTTATCGTTCCTAAAACTCGATTTTATCTTACCCTTGGCTTGAAATATTTCTTCTAAGCCATACAACTTACCCGGCTTTAATCAAGCTTTATTCGTAACTATTCAGGTATCACTGCCCTCATCTAGTTTCGTTTTAGGCTATGGCCCTTCTCCCGGCGGGAGAAGGTTTTTTCCTTAACAATCCCCCCTCTCCCTTTGGGAGAGGGGGCTACACTTTGGCATAGATAGGGTGAGGGCTGAATAGTTACCTTTATTCTTAATTCATCTCATGTTATAATCCGTCCATGAGCGAAGTTTTACTGGACATAGATCTGCCCGGGATAAAACAGTTCAAAAAAGGGAAGGTCCGCAATGTTTTTGACCTGGGTGATGAGCTTCTCCTCGTTGCTTCCGATCGGATCTCCGCTTTCGATTCCGTCATGCCGAACGGTATTCCCGATAAAGGGGCGATCCTGACCCAGATTTCACTCTTCTGGTTCGACTTTACTAAGAACATCATCAAAAACCATATCATCGAAGCGAATGCCGATAAATACCCGGCGGCACTGCAATCTTTCAAGAGTAAACTGGCCAAGCGCTCGGTTATCGGCCATAAAGCCGAATTGATCCCGGTCGAGTGTGTTGTGCGCGGTTATCTCTCTGGCTCCGGTTGGAAAGATTACCAGAAGTCGGGCGCGATCTGCGGGATCAAACTGCCGGCCGGACTGACGGAATCAGCCAAACTCCCCGAGCCGATCTTCACCCCGACCACTAAGGCGGAGCAGGGGCATGACCTTAATATCACCCAGAAAGAGGTTGAGGCACTGGTCGGCAAAGCGACCGCCGACACTATCAAGGCCAAAACGATCGCCCTTTACCAGGCCTGCGCCGAGTATGCCCTGCAAAAAGGGATCATTATCGCCGACACCAAGTTTGAGTTCGGCTTCCATAACGGCGAAATCATCATTATTGATGAGATGCTGACCCCCGACTCATCCCGCTTTTGGCCGCAGGCGCTCTATAAGGTTGGCCAATCCCAGCCAAGCTACGACAAGCAATTCGTCCGGGACTACCTGGAATCGATCAAATGGAACAAGGAACCGCCAGCGCCAAAACTACCCGAGGAGGTGGTGCAAAAGACGCGGGAAAAGTATCTCGAGGCCTACACTAAACTGACAGGTAAGAAAGAACTTTAGGAGGTTCACCATGGATATCGGCAAAGCTTTTGTTGACGCCTGGAATATTTACGTCAAGAATTTCGTCATTATCATCCTGGCCGGGATCGTCGCCATGATCCTCGGCATCCTGGTCGCTCCGCTGGTCGGTTTTCAGATGATGTTCGTCAAAGCCAAACGCGGTGAAGCGATCTCTTTCAATGATATTTTCGCCCCTTTCAGCAAATTCATCCCGCTCGCCCTGGGCGCCGCCTGGATATTTATTCTCCTCTGCCTGGCCTTTTTCCCGATGGCGATCGCTTTCTGGCTCAATTGGAACTGGCTGGGAATGATCCTGACGGTGGCCGCGATCGTCTGGGATATTTACGTTGGCGTTGGGTGGCTCTTTGCCCTCCTCTTGATCTATGAAAAGGGGTTGGGGATCAACGCCGCCCTGAAGGCCAGCCGGGAGATCGTCGGCAAGAACAATTGGTGGCTCGTCTTCTTACTCGTCATTCTGGCCGGATTCGTTTCCGGCCTCGGGAATATCGCCTGGGGCATCGGTGCCATCTTGACCATGCCGCTGGGGACAGGAGCCATCGCTTGTGCCTACGCTGAGGCTGCGAAATAAGACTAAAAAAATAACTATCGGCCGGCTGGTGATCGGCGGCGGTAACCCCGTCGCCGTCCAGTCGATGACGAAGACGATAACTTCGGACATTGACGCCACGGTCCGGCAGATCAACGAACTGGCCAAGGCTGGTTGCCAGATAGTCCGTTGCGCTGTTCCGGACCGGGAGTCGGCCCTGGCCCTAAAAGAGATCAAACGGCAGATCGGCCTGCCGCTGGTGGCCGATATTCATTTTAACCATGAGTATGCCATCCTGGCGGCGGAAGCCGGGGTCGATAAGCTCCGGATCAATCCCGGTAATATCGGCGCGCCGGCCAAGATCGCGGCGGTCGTGAAGGCGGCCCGGGACCACGGTATCCCGATCCGGGTCGGGGTCAATTCCGGCTCGCTGGAAAAAGATATCCGCAAGAAATATAAGGGGCATGTCACCGCCGAAGGGTTAGTCGAAAGCGCTCTGCGCAATGTCCGGATCCTGGAAGATTTGAAGTTCCGGGAGATCGTCATCTCGATCAAGGCGACCTCGGTCCCGCTGACGGTCAAAGCTTACCGGTTGATGGCCGGCAAGACGGCTTATCCGCTCCATGTCGGGATGACGGAGGCGGGGATCCCGAAGATCGGGATCATCCGTTCAGCCGCCGGGATAGGGGCAGTCCTGGCTGCCGGAATAGGGGACACTATTCGGGTCTCGTTGACTGGCGATCCGGTCGAAGAGGTTCGGGTCGGTTATGAGATCTTGAAGTCGCTGGAACTGGTCAACCGCGGGGTGACGATACTTTCCTGCCCGACCTGCGGCCGGACCGGGATCGATGTTGTCGGTGTAGCCACAGAGATCGAGGCCAGGACCCGCGAGATCAAGGAGCCGCTGACCATCGCCATCATGGGGTGCGAAGTGAACGGCCCCGGTGAAGCGGCCGACGCGGATGTCGGCTTGGCCGGCGGCAATGGGGTCGGGTTGATCTTCCGGGCAGGGAAGGTGGTCCGCCGAGTCCCCGAGGCCGAGATGGTCGAGGCACTGCTGGACGAGATCGAAAGTATGGTTAGCAACAAGAAGGGAGCAAACCGGTGATCGAACGTTATACAATGCCCAAGATGCGCGAGATCTGGTCGGAAGAGAACAAGTTCCGCAAATGGCTGGAGGTGGAGATCGCCGCCTGCGAGGCCTGGGCCGGACTGGGGAGAATCCCCCGGGAAGCGTTGGCCAAGATCAAGCGGAAAGCTTCTTTCGAAATCGAACGGATCAATGAGATCGAGAAAGAGACCAACCATGACCTGATCGCCTTTCTGACCTCGGTCGCCGAAAAGGTCGGCCGGGATTCACGCTTTATCCATCTTGGCCTGACTTCATATGATGTGGAAGACACCGCCCGCTCGATGCAGCTTCGCGATGCGGCCGATCTGATCATCTTGGATATTGAGGACGCCATCAAGATCCTGAAACGCCGCGCCAAAGAAGAAAAACACACGGTGATGATGGGCCGGACCCACGGCGTCCACGCCGAACCGGTCACCTTTGGTTTAAAACTACTCGTCTGGGTAGCCGAGATGGAGCGGAACCTCGACCGGATGCGCCGCGCCCGGGAAGTCATCTCGGTCGGCAAGATCTCCGGAGCGGTCGGCACCTACGCTTCGGTTGACCCGCGGGTCGAAGAATATGTCTGCAAGAAACTGAAGCTGAAAGCGTCCCCGGCCTCGACCCAAATATTACAAAGGGACCGCCATGCCGAGTTCATGGCGACGCTGGCGATTGTCGCCGCGACGCTCGAGCAATTCGCCACCGAGATCAGGAACCTCCAGCGGACCGAGATCTGGGAAGTGGAAGAGCCGTTTGGCAAAGGACAGAAAGGATCGTCGGCCATGCCGCACAAGAAGAACCCGATCACCTGCGAGCGGATCGCCGGCCTGGCCCGGGTCATCCGGGGGAACTCCCTGGCCGCCCTCGAAAATGTCGCCCTCTGGCACGAGCGCGACATTACCCATTCCTCGGTCGAGCGGGTGATCTTTCCCGACAGCTGCCTGTTGCTCGATTATATACTGCAAAAATTCTGCTGGGTCATGGATGGATTGGTCGTCTTCCCGCAGAACATGAAGAAAAATATCGACAAGTCGCAGGGGCTGATCTTCTCGCAAAAGATCCTTTTGCTCTTGACCGATAAAGGGCTGACCCGGGAAGAATCTTATAAGATCGTCCAGACGGCGGCGATGAAGGCGCGCGCTTCCGGCCGCAACCTGAAAGAAGAGTTGCTCGACAGCCGCGACGCGCGGAAGCATCTTTCCGCGGCCGAGCTCGACGCTATATTCGATATCCGCAACCATCTCAAGAACATTGACGTCATCTTCAGGAGGTTTGGATTATAATGGCAAAAGTCAAAGTTTATATCACCCCGAAAAAAGGGGTGCTTGATCCGCAGGGGAAGGCGGTCGAGGCCTCGCTTCATTCGCTCGGTTATAAGAACGTCAACGACCTCCAGATCGGCCGCTATATCGAGCTCGACCTGGGCGGGCAGGATGTCAAAAAGGCCGAGAAACAGGTCAATGAGATGTGTCAGAAGCTCCTGGCCAACCCGGTTATCGAAGATTTCCGTTTCGAGGTCATCGTCTAATGAGATTTGGGGTCATCGTTTTTCCGGGATCGAATTGCGACAGCGACTGTTACAACGTCGTTAAGAACGTCCTGAAGCAGCCGGTCGATTATGTCTGGCACCACGAGACCGACCTCAAGCGTTTTGACTGCCTGATCCTCCCCGGCGGCTTCTCCTACGGCGACTACCTCCGCTGCGGGGCGATCGCCCGTTTCTCCCCGGTCATGGAATCGGTAAAATCTTTTTCTGATAGGGGAGGGTTGGTGATCGGGATTTGCAACGGTTTCCAGATCCTGACCGAGGCCGGACTCCTCCCCGGCGCCTTGAAGCGGAATGATAACCTCCAATTTATCTGCAAACCGGTCCGGCTGAAGGTGCAAAACGACCGGACCCCGTTCACGAAAAAGTGCAAAAAAGGCCAGCTTTTGACCATTCCGATCGCCCATGGCGAAGGGAACTATATCTGCGATAAAGCGACCCTGGCCGAGTTGAAGAAGAACAAGCAGATCGTTTTCACTTACCAGGGAGAGAATCCGAACGGCTCTGTCGCCAAAATTGCCGGTATCTGCAATAAAAAGCGCAATGTCCTGGGGATGATGCCGCACCCGGAGCGCGTTTCAGAGCAGCTGCTTGGCTCGGAAGACGGTTTAGCGATCTTCCAGTCTATCTTGAGCTATAAATGAATATTGGTCTACGATTGCTGGCGGTAGCGCTATTTCTCTCTCTTCTTTCGCCGTGTTTTGCCTTTAGATTGGATAAGATCGATGCTGTTTCCGACTTCCATATCGGCCTGACCACCGGTATCGGCACCGGGCTCAACTTTGGGGTTTCGGCCAGATTCTTGCCTGGAAACCTAAAACCCGGCCTAGAAGTTGAACAATTGATCACCGATGTCGATTATTCAGCTATGATCCACGGCCTAAAACTTGGCTTATTATTAAATCTAAAGATAGATGAAAACATATATATAAACGGCCATTATGGCAATAGCCAGTTCCGGTCCAGCAAAAACATCATATATAAAGACCTTGCGGGCAATAGCCAGACAATTGTTGCCGACCAACTGACCATGGGCAGTTACTGTGGCATCTCGCTGGATTATCTTATGCCAGATTGGGGTGTTCTGATCACCCCCAAGTACCTTATAAATTCGATCAGCGGGCAGGGTCCTGTCAGCCAGTTTGACTTCAATATCGGTAAAACCTTTTAAATCTCCTTAGTCCGGACAATTAACCTGAATAACAACTGTGCATAACAGGGCAAGTGGTGATTTTTTTGGCCCACCAGAGCTAAATATTGGCTATTCGTCACCCCTTCGTATCTTGACATAAGATATATTATGCGACACTACATCTTGGTTAAAAAGAACGCTTTTTAGGGCTACCCTGCGGCTCATTAACCTCAAACTTCTAACCTCAAACCTCAAAACAATACCCAAAAAGTAATAAACAAATCCCAATCTCTTGGCATTTGATCTTTGATCTTTCTGATTTGTTTGGATGTTGGATGTTTGAGGTTGGAGGTTACTATCCGGCCTTGGCACAAGTTAGTTCCCCCACCCCCCACCGCAAGAAAATAACCCTTTTTTACGATAAATATAGTAGAATAACAGCCATGGCTGAACCTATTAGGGTACCTTTAATACCTGCCGCAGGGAGCACGGAAGCGGCTATGGCCGGGGTGCAGGGCATTGTTTTTACCGCTACTGACCGGAAGCTCATCGAGGACCGCACCGGAGCCGAGATCAACAAGACCAGCACGTTCCTGGAGGCGATGTCTAAGAAGCAGTCAATTACCGACCGGATCGAAGATGAGCATTCCGAGGTTAATTCCCACGTAGAGATTGGCGTTAAACCACCCCAGGATGTCAAAGGGCTAAAAAGAAGGATCAAAGACCATGATCGGATCATTAAATACTCAAATATTACCGCGCCCCATGAACGGGTCGAGATAACCGGGATAACCCCGGAAGCCGAGCTAGCCGCCGAGGAGCGGCCAACAACCGACCCGGCCAAGACCGCAACCCCGCCAGTCGATAGCCAGCCCCACTCCGAAATGATCGCTAAAACGACCGCCATCGCCAAGGAATTGAACCTCAACCCGGCCGAGCTGTTCGACAAGTTTGCCCTGGAGCAATCCCAGTTATTCTCCCTGGTCGCCAAGATCAAAGACCTCCACCTGAAACGGCTCCTGGCCGGCAGCCGGGCGGAATTCGAATCGTTCTCTGATGAGATCAAGCGCGAAACGCTCGCTTCGGTCCGGGAAGAAGCCCGGGATTGGCTGGACCACCAGCTTGATGGCTTGACCCGAGGCGCGGCGGAATATAAGCTTAACTTGTTAAAGTCACTGCAGTCGATGCATTATGATGACAGGAAAAATGACAGCGTCCAATGGCTGCGGAAGGTCATCGACAAATTGGCCAAGCCGGAGAACTAGTTCAACCCCGCCAACTTGTGAGTTTGAGGTATCACCAACACTCTTTTTAGCTTCCTTTTGGCTGTCGCCTCAAAAGCTAGCATCTGTTCGGCCGATGGCCGATGCTTGATCGCCCCATGCGGCGTGACTGGCTGTAAAACCAAGGGGATTTTATCATCCACCGCCGCGATCAAAGAGGCCGCCTCATCTATCTCTTTGATAGTGGATTCCTTAGCAAAAACAACCTTCACAAAAACATCTTTAAGGTAAGCCGTCTCCAAGGCCTTCTTATGTTCCTTCCAATATGGAGAGAGGCCGGTCGCGCTTGGCAGTTTAAGGTCCAAGGCAATGATATCGACCAGCTCGATCACTTCAGCCAGGTGGTCCGGCAAGACCCCGTTCGTTTCTAAATAGACCGGGAGCTTGACCTCTTTTTTCAGCGCCGGAAGGAATTCCTTGAGGAAATCGACTTGCAGGAGCGGCTCGCCACCGGTCAGGCTAACCGAATGGCAGGCCCCGGCCGGTTTATTCAAAGAGGCTATCAATTCAACCAACTGACCGACCTCGACCGGATTATTCCGTGTTTCGAACTTATGGGTACCAGGAACCGGCTCAAACTTGAAGGTTGGGGATATAACCAGGGCCTGGGGTGAATCGCAATACTGGCAAGAGAGGTTACAACCGGCAAACCGGACGAAGATCTGCCTCACCCCAACGTACAGCCCCTCCCCCTGGATTGAGGCAAAGAGCTCATTAAGCTGGGCTTGGGCTGGCATATAGACGAATTGTAGCAACGAATGGGGGCTGAAGCAATGAAATGGTGGTGGTTTAGACAGTTATGTCGACTTGGGGTTTGGGAAGTCTTAGAGCCGCTAAAACGGCGCTCATCTGACTGGTCAAACTGTCAAGAGGAGAGTTGGAATTAGTCTCGGTGGTCTTATTAACCTCACGAGCACTAGCCCCTGCCCTTTGAGCCAATTTATTTAATGGATTAATTAATGAATTAACGTTACTGATCATAGTACATTCCTGCCATACATCTATCGGCAGGTTTGGGGAGAAATTTCAGGGTATTTATAAATCAATAAAATCCCTTTTATTCTAGACTCTACCCCTAATATCCGGATTAATGCAATAGAACGAATTGTTTAACAATCAAAATAAAAAGCTATTTTATGAGGAAATTACTATAAATGTATTTTCTCGCGACATTTTAATAGAATGGCCTTCCTTATTTCCCTGCCTTTTTCAAATATTTTCTTATTATAAAGATAACCAAAACAAAGATGGCAGATAGCATTTAACCAGTTAACGTTGTCTTTTAATGCTAAATAATCCATTATTGAATAAGCATTTATTACATGCTCTTCAAGCTTTTTATTTCTATCGATGAATTGCTTTAGATATTCAATTATTTCATTATTAAATTTTATAATATTATCTTTAATATCTTTTGATTGTTCTTTCAACAATTGAAAGTTCTCATAATACATCTTCTCAATTATTGAAATATCCTTATTATATCTATGGAAGTCCAAGTAAACACCGTGCATTTCATTTAGCACTTCCAAATATTTCAATGATTTAAGATTTATATAATCACACTGTATTGGTCTTAGATTAAAAAGCCACCTCTTATCTACATTTTTAGACAATGCTTCGAAATCTTTTCTGTTATCTGCTAATGTATCTAGCGCCATAATCAGCTCCTGGTAAAGAAGCCAGTTGCTATTATAATCATCTCTTTCTTTTTTATAATAATCAAAAAGAGATGTTACTAGAAAAGTAAAAATGCCGGCCCAAGCGGCACCCCAAAAGGCTGCTTGCATAATTTCTTGTTTTTGGATATATTTTGGAGAAAAAGTAACTAGTGTCGCTAAAATAATTATAAACAACAATCGACGTAAAATAAAGTCAATATTTATTTCTCTAAAAAACAACTCTTTTATATTTAGCATGCTAATAATAAGACTTTATCTTCTGTCTGACTTCTGCTTTTCTTGATTTATTAAGAGGATTATATAAATTATCATTAATAAATATCCACAGACCGCCTACTCCACCTTAAACTGGTCGTCCCCTATCCCCTTATTGACCTTGATGTTTTGGAACTGCATCTCGACCTTCATCTTGCCGGCCGGGGTGGTAACGTTGGAGAGGTTCTTGACCGGGATCCAGATATCGGCAATCTTTTGATACTCGATCACCGACTGGCTGACGAGCCGGCCTTTGGGATCGTACATCATGATCGAGGTCGGGATCATCTTGCCAGAGTCGACCACGAACTCCATTCGGCCAAAGAACTTGTTGGCTTCCTTAGGGGTGCCGGTGATAACGTAATCGTTCCCCTTCTTTTCCATGGTCAGGTTGAAATAATCGAGCGCCTTCTCGAAGTTCATCTCCTTCTGCGGTTCGGCCTGCCCTTTGGCTTGGCGCATTTTCTTCATGTCCTGGACCATCTTCTGGCCGGTCTCGGGATTGATGATCGCCATCTTGTCGCCGTTGGTGATGGTGATCTGCTTCATCGGGGAGAGCATCTCGACCTTCGACTTATCTTTCCCCTTGTTCCAGATCTTACCCTTCTGGGTCATTGTCTGCGGGCCTTGCCCCTTCGAGCCGGGCATAACCATACTGGAAGTGATGGTCGTGACGGTTTCCGCGTACATATCATTTATTCTCGATTGGTTGGACTGGATCTTGGAAACGAGGTCCTTCACCGACAGATCACCGGCCAGTGAAGGTGCGACGAGGGCAAGACAGAGGGCAAAAGAGACCAAGAGACCTATCAATTTACGCATTGGCTTTCCTCCTATTATTCGCCTTCGAACTCGGTCTGGGCATAGACGCTATACCCGGCCGCCTCGAGCTTTTTACGCCCGCCGAGGTCAGGCAGGTCAACGATAAAAGCCAACTCGACGATCTCACCCTGAAGTTTCCGGACCAGCTTGGCCGCCGCCAGGGCGGTCCCGCCGGTGGCGATCAGGTCGTCAACGATCAAGACCTTTTGCCCCTTCTCGATGGCATCTTTATGGATCTCGATAACGTCGGTGCCGTATTCCAGGGCATATTCTTCCCGCTCGGTTGCCGCCGGGAGCTTCCCTTTTTTTCTCACCGGGACGAACCCCTTACCCAGGACGAACGCGAGCGCGCCGCCGATGATAAAACCGCGCGAATCTATCCCGACGACAATATCAATCTCTTTGTTCTGATACCGTTTGATAAAGTCATCGATGCAAAGCTTGAAGCCGACCGGATCTTTCAGCAAAGTGGTGATATCGCGGAACATGATACCCTTCTTTGGCCAGTGAGGGATGGTCCGGATCCTTGATTTGATAGGCATTTTCTCTCCTTAAATTCGAATTACCAAATTCCAATGACGAACTAATCAACAACTAACAATTTTTAAACTGGTTATTGAGAAATTGAGATTTAGTTCGTCATTCGTCATTGAGATTTGGAAGTTACCTTCGAGATCTTTGGGATCACCTTTATCAGCAAAGTTTTCACTTTGTCGGCATTTTCCCTCATCCTCGCCATGACCATCTCATAGGTGACCGGCGCTTCACCTTCTTTCCAGCAGTCATAGTCGGTTGACATGGCGATCGTCTGGTAAGCTAGCGAAAGCTCCCTGGCCAGGACAACTTCCGGGCAGGTCGACATATTGATGATATCCGCTCCCCAGGCCCGGAACATGTGGCTCTCCGCCCGGGTAGAGAACCGGGGGCCTTCGATGGTGATGACCGTGACGTCCCGGTTGTATTTATAGCCGAGCTCGTCGCAGGTCGCGCAGAGGATATCGGTTAAACCTTTGTCATAGGGGTCGCTCATCGGCGTGTGGACTACGCTCTCGCTGAAGAAGGTCAGGTTGCGGTGGCGGGTAAAATCGATGAATTGTGAGGGGAAGACCAGGTTGCCCGGCTTGATCTCTTCGCGCAGGGAGCCGACCGCGGTGGCGGCCAGGATATGGGTGCACCCCTCTTCTTTCAGGGCTTGGATATTGGCCAGGTTGTTGATCTTGGTCGGCATGATGTTGTGTTCCTTGCCGTGCCGCGCCAGGATAACGACCGGGGTCCCGCCGATCTCGCCGCAGGTCAAGCTGGAAGATGGTTGGCCAAAACGGTTAACGACCTCTTTGACGACAGCTTGTTTCAATATTTGGGGGTCGTCGAGGCCGGACCCGCCGATCACGCCGATTTTTACCATGGGATAATTATACTCCTTTGTCTCCGTGGACGGGATAGACGTCGACCCGGAGGAGGAAGACGGTAAAACCGACGAAAAAGACGGCAACGATCAGAAGTAGCGAGATGAATTGCTGGAGATCGGCCCGAAGCATGGAGACCGCGATCGCGCCCAGGACCACCTGAACGGCGTAGAGGGTCAAGACGGTAGCACGCTGGGAGAAACCCATTAAATTGATCCGATGGTGGGAATGGTCCTTCCCCGGCTGGCTGAACTTCACTTTATGAAGAAAGCGGTTAGTAAAAACAAAATAGGTGTCAAAGATCGGGATACCGAGAATGATCAGCGGGACAACGAACGAGACGATCTGGAGGCGCTCGATACCGAGCGAGATCGCCACGTTCCACAGCGAGAAGAGGTTAAGCCGGATCGCCAGGTAGGCCATGATGAAGCCGAGGAATGTTGAACCCGCCTCCCCCAGGAAGATCGAGGCGGGATTGAAGTTGTAGCGGAGGAAACCGAGCGTTGCTCCCATGACCGCCGCCGCTGCCAAGAGTATCTCCGGCTGGCTGCTATTCAGCCCGAGCGCCAGGAAAATAGCCGCGGCGATGAAACAGACGCCGGAGACCAGGCCATCCATCCCGTCGAGCATGTTCATCGAGTTGGTCATAAAAGCAATAAAACCGATGGTCAGGAGCCAATTAAGCCAGGGGGTGCTGAAAAAGGTGAAATGGACCCCGGCCAGATAGACCAGGCCGGCGGCCAAGACCAGATGCGCTATGATCTTGCTGCGGGCGCGGACCTTGATGCCGGCGTCGTCGAGCGTACCGAAAAGGACGAATAAGAGGCCGATCACGGTCAGTCCAACGGTTTCCCGGGAAAGCCCCCCTACCGTCAATAAAGCAAGGGCAAAGGCGGAGAAAACGGCCATCCCACCCGTTAGCGGAATAGGTTTGTGATGGATCTTGCGGAAACCGGGTTTGTCGAGGATGTTGAGCTTGGTCGCAATTAGCTTGGCCAGCGGGGTCAGGATTAAAGCCGCGATCAAAGCGATCGTTAATGCCAGGAAGATCACTTGCTCACTATTTGCCTGACGGCGGAAGAGGCGCCAGGCGCGAAACTGGCTGCTTTTTGGATATTGTCCCAGTTCGCCTTGAACCACTCGATCGCCTTGGGCAATCCTTCTTCGAAGGTGGTGTTTGGCGTGTAGCCGATCAGCTTATTCGCCCGTTCGACCGAAGCGAGGATCCTGGATTTAGTATCCCATTTGCGGCGCGGGGCGAAATTGATCCCGGCTTTGTTCCCGGTCAGCTTATTGATCATTTCGGCCAGCTGTTTGATCTGGATCTCGCGGCCCGACGCCAGGTTGAACTCCTGGCCGATCGCTTCCGGCCTGACCCCTGCCCTAAGCAGGCCGTCAACAATATCGCCGACAAAGGTAAAGTCACGGGTCTCTTCGCCGGTCCCGGTAATAGGAAGCGCCTTGCCGCTCATCGCCCAGTAGATGAAGTTGGGGATGACATTGCGGTATTGGCCGGGGATCTCACCCGGGCCATAGGAGTTGAAAAAGCGGGTCTTAACACAAGGGACCTCATACTGGTGTTGGAAGAAGTTGCAGTAGAGCTCGCCCAGCATTTTGGTGATCTGGTAAGGAGTGCTCAAGTGCATCGACATAAAATCCTCCTTCAACGGCATCGGGGCGTGGCTACCGTAGATCGAACAGCCGGAGGACGCGTAGACGAACCGCTTAACCCCGGTCAGCGCGCTATATTCGAGGAGCCGGAGGGTCCCCATCCCATTGACTTGCAGGTCACTTTCCGGGTGGTCAAGCGAGTTCTGGTTAGCGAAGAAAGCGGCCAGGTGGAAAACATATTCCGGCCCTTCAAAGAAGACCCTTTTCAGCTTGATCTCGTCCAGAATATCCCCCTCGGAAAAGAGGACATTGGAGAGTGACGGAATATTCCATCTTTCAGCGGAGGAAAGGTCGTCCAGGACAATGACTTTGGCCGCCCCGGCTTCGGACAAGGCCCGGACCAGGTTTGAGCCGATGGCCCCGGCCCCACCGGTGACCAGGACCTTTTTCCCTTTGTATTCGTTCTTATAGTCCATTATTTTCTCCTTGAAAGAACTTCTTTGAAGATCGTTTCGTATCGGACCACGCATTTCTCCCGGGAAAAGGCCGCTTCCGCTCCGAGGCGGCCGTTCCGGCCCATGGTCTCGCGCAATGACGAGTCATTATACAATTTTCTGATAGCGGCGGCAAGCTCGGCCGGGTTATCTGGCTCAACCGCCAGGCCGCAATTGAATTCTGCCAGGATCTTGGGGGCATCCCCGGCCAGCGCCAGGCTCGCTACCACCGGTTTGCCGGCAGCCATAATGCTTAGCATCTTGCCCGGGACGACCGGAGTAGCCAGGTCTTTCCTTAAGGTGACCAGACAGACGTCTGAAGCATGCAGAATCTGGGGATAAATGCTTAACGGCTGGGTCGGGACAAAAAGGACGTTGGTCAGTTTTTTTTCTTTGGCCATCGTTTCTAACTCCGGCTTCTTGACCCCGTCACCAACGAGAACAAATTGGATATCCTTGTTCTCTTTTAATCTCTCCGCGGCGCCGATGACGACCTCCAGCCCTTGCGCAAATCCCATCACTCCGGCAAAAGAGACGACGAATTTCCCTTTAAGCTCGAATTTACGGTAAAAATCATTCTCTTTTCCGGCCGGTTTGATCCCGTCTATATCGACCCAGTTGTGGACCACTTCGACCGGATTATCTTTAGCCCCGTAAGAGCGGACATATTCCTGATTACCGGTGGAATGAACAGTAATGGCATCAGACCGCCGGTAAATAAACCGCTCCATCCAACGCGATACGGCGATCAGGAACTTGTTCTTTAACAGGCCAAGGTCGATCACCGTCTGCGGATAGAGGTCTTGGATATTGACGACGACCGGACAAGGTTTGAGCTTACCCAGCCAGAAGCCGGTAAGGCCAAGCGGCAAAGGGGGCGAATAGACCAGAATAACATCAGGCCGTTCCAGGAAAAGACCGCCCCAGAAAAAGATCAAACCAAGGATAAAATGTTCAAATCCTCTGATAATAGGGATAGTGCGCGCCAAAGGAGGCGTTTTAAACCGCCGAACTTTTACCCCCGACATCGTTTCTTGCGCCGGAATATTGGCCAGATCTGTCCCGTCGGCCACGTTATAGCGCGGCATCCGGGTGATGACCGAGACTTGATGCCCCCTTTTCACGAGCGACTCCGCCAATTCAAAGAAAAGGGTCGAAGCGGATTTGGTTTCCGGCGGGAAGGCTTCGGAGAGGATCAAAATGCGCATTTTTTAAATACCTTTGGATAGTGAAGGATCGAGCACTTTTAAAACAGCCTTTTTAACGCGATTCGGGGCTTCCAAGGCAATACCTGGCCGGTGAGCATCTCCGGGACCGAAAACGACGAACATTCCCGGTTTGATCGTGAAGTAGCTCCCCTCGCCATCCAGAAGTACGTAGTCTTCTTTGTACTTATATTCAGAAGTCACCCTTAGAGAACTAAGCGGCGCGTAACCTATCATCTCCTCTCCCCGGATGACGAGTTGCACGTCAAAATATCTCCGGTGAGCTTCCCAGAGCGCTTTTCCCCTAGGTATAGTTTCATATTCATTTATTGTGCCATAGAGATCATCACCATCAATCTCGAAACGTCCCAGCGGAAGACGGGAAAGATCGTTCGTCTGCAGGTATTTAAACGCTTGCTCGAGGCGGGGATTTAGCTTTAAATATATATTTAAGTTATTAAATAAGTCGATTATCATGAATATCCTGCGGCTTTCCCGTCTGGAGCGACTCCATGACGGCGAAAGTCGCCAGAGTGGTGTAAAGGTATTCCGAATAATCGACTGGCACAGGCCGGCCCTGTTTGATCGCGTTAAAGAACAGGTCGAATTCGTTCTGATAACCACGATCGATATTGAACTTCCTCTTGTGCTCGCGCTTGCCGTCCCGGATGAATGTCAGCTCGGTAAAGTTATCGATCACGTAGCTCTGGTTATTGCCGAAGACCTCGATCCGCTCGCGAGGGATCCCTTTATGCCCGACCGAGGTGTAAAGGAGGGTCGCGACCGAGCCGTTCTTCATTTTCAGCGTGATGGCAATATTATCCTCATTCGTTACCTGGCCATTGTCGGACGAGATCGTTTCGGCAAAAACCCGGACCGGAACGGAAGAAGTCGCGTATTGGATCGAATCGATAAAATGGCAGACTTCGCCGATGACACGTCCGCCCCCTTCCTTGTTCAGCACCCAGTGCGCTTTAGGCACGAACCCGGCATTGACCCGGCAATTGACGGTGACGGCTCCGCTTTCCCCCATTAGTTCTTTCGCCCTGACGGCCAACGGAGAAAACCGGCGGTTGAACCCGACCATCAGCCGTTTACCGCTGCGTTTATAAGCCTCGGTTATCCGTTTTACTTCTTCCTCATTAAGCGCTAACGGTTTTTCGGCAAAAACATCCTTACCGGCTTCCAGAGCTTCGACAATCATCTGGCAGTGGAGATCGTGCCGAGTGGCAATGATCACCGTGTTGATCTGCGCATCTTTGAGTATCTCTTTATAATCGGTAGTGCAGTATTCAAAACCGAACTGGTTGGCGACATTGCGTCCCGACGAGCCGGTCGCCGTCGCGACGCCTCGCAAAGCGATCCCTTCGATCTTTTTCAAGCAGGGAATGATCGTGACATTGGAAAAGAGACCGGCCCCGATCATGCCAACCACCGGTTCTCCAGGCGCATAGCTGACCGGGGGATTTACAATAACTTTATTTTCATGCTCTTTGGCCGCATCATATTCGAGCAGGACGCCCAGATAATAAGGATGCTCTTTGCCAAGCAAAAGTTCATAGGCACGAAGCGCTTCATCGATCTTATAGCGGTGAGTGATGATCGGACCCATTTTGACCCGGCCGGAGGCGATCAGGTTCATATATTCTTCCATGTTGCCGGCCTGGGTCCAGCGGACCAGTCCGATCGGATAATTATTACCCTTGAATTCCCAATTGGCGTCATATTTTCCCGGCCCGGTCGCCCTCGATACTATCAGAGAAAGCTCTTTATCAAAAAAGACATTGCGCGGCACATCAAGTTTGACCAAACCGCAGGCGACGATCTTCCCTTTTTCCCGCGTAATCTCGGCGGAGAGGTTCAGCGGATCATTGCTGCCGGTCGAGGCCATGATGATCGCCGCGTCAAAGCCGTGACCGCCGGTCAGCAGTTTTGTTTTTGTCACCGCTTCGTGCCAATCGGTTGAACCGTCTTTTGCCCCCAGCTTAATCGCCAGATCGACTTTCTTCCTGTCCAGATCATAACCGAAAGCCTCGCAGCCCCAGGCTTTCAATATCTGAACAGAAAGCTGGCCGAGCATGCCCAGGCCGATAACAGCTACCTTGGACCCGAAGGTCAGCTCGGCGCAACGGATGGCGTGGATAGCAATCGCCGCAATATAAGAAAAAGCGGCGTCTTCGCAAGAAACACCATCCGGGATCTTTACGCAATCATTTTTCGGCACCCAGGTCACTTCGGAATGGGTGGCAAACAGGTCGCTGCCGCAGGCGACGCGGTCGCCGGCCTTGAACTCATCGACCCCTGCCCCAATGGCAATGACTTCCCCCGACGAGCTATAGCCGAGCGGCTGGAGGGTTTCCAGGCGGCCTTTAACCGCCTGATAAGTTTCCCTTATCCCTTCGGTCTTGATCTTATCAATAACTCTGCGCACTAGATCGGGCCGCGACAGCGCTTTTTCGATCAGGTTCTGCTGGGCCAGGTTGACCATCAGCTTTTCCGTCCCGACGGAAACAGCGGAATTCAAGGTTCGCACGAGCACCCCCCCCGGCCTGACCAACGGCGCGGGGACTTCGACAACCCTCAACTCTCCTGATTTATAATCCTGAATTACTTGTTTCATATGACCTTGACCGATCCTTTCATTTATTGCCAACACAATACACGGAGGGACGTAATCGAGGGACCAAGTTTTCCAACAGGGAGAGCAGTGAAAACCCCACTCTTGTCACCGGATTGACCGCTCTTTTGGCCCTGGTTCTGGTTGGTTCCGCTACCAGCGTGACCTCAATCCTCTTGAAGCCGGCCGCCGCCAACAATGACCGATATTCATCAGCATTATATTCCCTAAAATGCCCATAATAATGACCGGACATCCATTCAGCAAAAGGGATATAGGGGTGCTGTCCCAGCATAATTTTCATAACTTTAAAAAAAGAAACGGCGTTCGGCGCGCCGAGAATAAATTCCCCTCCTATTTTAAGGACTCGCTTGATCTCCTTGAGTAGGCCCACCGGGTTAACGGGCAGATGTTCAATGGACGTCAAAACAGGTCACGGCATCAAAATAGCCGTCGCTGTATGGGAGTTTACCCGCTAAGAGATTCCCAGTTTCACTTTTGATCCCATATTGTTTCAGCAATTTCAGCGCTTGCTCACTGTTCCCCATCCGATTTCCCAACTCTGCGCTATATTCTTCAAAACGGTCGATCAAATGAGCTTCAATCTCCTTGTCTAATTTTGCTACCGCGATCAAATTGACTCCCATTCCCCCTCCAACATCAAGTATCCTTCGGCCCTTTGACTTAAGGATCAGCTTCATCTCCAACAAATGCTTACCCCAGTTCTCCTGGCGAATTGTTTCTTCCGCCGGGTGACCGAATTCGGCGGCAGTCCTGTCGAGAGCGCCAGCTAGTGCCTGTTCATTCATTCGCTGATCGGCCTTTTCCTGAAAGTGTACATGATCTTATGCAGCAGATCGGCGGCAAAAGATTCATAAAAGAAGTGGTTGATCCAGGGATGGAGCCAGGCGGAAAGCGCCAGGTAATTCCAGATATCACGTTTTAAATAGAACTTACCGGAAGCAAACTTTTTGAAATCCTGGTTCAAACTGATCTCGGAGATTTTGGGAACCAATTTGTTCTTATAAGGCAAGCGGTAGTGAAGGACCCTTTTTAGATCGACCCCCATCATCTGGCTGACAACCAGGTCAGCCGCTTCAAAATTATTGGCAACCAAAATGAAACCCCAGGCAAAAACATCGCCAACCATCGGACCGCTGCGGGTCAGGCCGTAAGTACCGTCAATGATCGTAAATTTGCTTTTAGGTATTTGATTAATGGCAAAGATCGCTTCGTTAAAGACCGGATGATAGCGCAGGCGCATCGTATTCGGCACGCAGCCCCATTGATTCTTGTAAGAAAGACTGATGCCGGTCATCGCGTGGACCTTTGGCACCGGGAAAGTAATAAAGTGGTCACAGTCCTCAAGCAAAGCCGGGTATTCGACCTTGAATTGCTTGAAATACTTGTTAATAGTCAAATAGCGCCAGGAACTTTTATCCTGGGAGAAATTCACGACTTTAATCCCATATTTCTTTTCGAGATCATATAAGCCATAATCATGGAAAGCATCTTTGACTTCATACGAATCATAACCGCCGTCTGATTCGCCAACCACGATCCGCGCGCCGAGATCCTTGAGAAGTTTGATGGTCGCTTCCAGGACCTTGGGTGTCGTGGTAACACCAGGCTTAAATTTTGGATAGGTCAAGTTTGGCTTCAACAACACTGTCATCCCCGGTTTTACCGCTTGGTCGAGGCCTACCCACTTAAAGCCGGCAGCCAGCTTCTCTAATTCATCATTTTTAAGCGCTTCAATAAATACTTTATGGCTCATGCCGTTCCCTCCCCTGGTTTGCTAATAGATAGTTTATCATAATAAACTCATTTCCTTTCGTTTCTCGCCATGATCTCAGCAAAGCAAGCTAAGGTTTCTTTGGCCGTCCTTTCCCAGGTGAACAACTTGGCCCTTTTGATCCCGGCAACCGACATATCCTCCGCAAGTTTTTTATCGGTCAAGATGAGTTCGATCTTGCCGGCCAGGTCAACCGGGTCATGCGGATCAAATATCAGCCCCGCTTCGCCGGCAATCTCTGGTAGGGCCGTAGCATCGGCGACCAAGACCGGCAGTCCGGCCGCCATGGCCTCGATCACCGGTAGTCCGAAAGCCTCCACCAACGACGGCATGACAAAGATCGAAGCCCTTTTATAAATAGCATAAAGCTCGGCAAAAGTAGTTTTGCCCGTAAAGACAACCCTTGGTCTGCCCGCCGGGTCGCTGATAAAGTTCTGGAGATACGCCTTTAGTTCTTCGGTTACCTCGCCAACCAGGACGATTTTGTATCTGTCTCTGATTTCTCGAGGCAATTTATTATAAGCTTTCATTAAAACCTCATAATTCTTCCTTTTAGAAATGCTGGAGACAGAAAGAATATAAGGGGAATCCGTTTCACGTTCAGCCTGGCTTTTCACCAGCAAAGCATCAGTATCCGCGCCAAGATATATCGTAACCATGCGGTTGTCAGGCACTTTTAATTTAGCCAGCAGGGATAATCGCGAAAAATTGGAGATATGGACCGATAAGTCGCTATGCCTGATCGACAGATCAGTTAGGACCCTCAAGGCTTTAAAGCGCAGCCTGGCAATAAATGACTCCCCCTTGATATTAAGGATAAAGTAAGGATAAATATTCAAGACCCACAACATTTTTTTGCAGGGGGCAAGAATAGAGCTGATATTGGCCGAACAGACTAAAAGACCGATCTTCAATCGCCAAACAAGAAAAGGAATGACAAATTGTTCCTGAAATATACGAATAAGAAGATTGTGTTTTTTCATCTTGACCAGCTTGACGTTTGCCGGCCAAGTTATTAAGTCAAATATCTTAATATAATTCTCTTCGGCCACAAAAAGATAATACTCGTTAGCGCTGTCCAGCTTGGCCAATAATGGCACAAGGTTCCGCATGAAAGTCACCCCGCCGCCGATAGTTACCGAGAGGGCGTTAATCCCTATTTTCATACTGGGCCCTTTCCTGTTTTACAACTTTGTTGATCAAAACCAACATTCCCGCCAAAAACCAAAAATAAAAATTGGAAGGGAAAAGGTTCCACAGGTCCGTCACAAACCCAAGAACAATATATGATATAAAAACCGAGAGAATGCCCGCGATCAGGCCGGAATAAAAAGGATCCCGGGTTAAACTCGCCGTTAGATTCGATTCTTTAAACAACAGATAGATCAAAACAATAAACGTAATGAACGGCACAAGCCCGCTGGTAAAGAAAAGCAGGACATAGTAATTATCCATGCTGATCCCCTGCCCGCTCCATTTCTCATTGCCAGTCGTGTAATTATCTTTCTTAAATTCTAAACTATCCGGTCCATTAGCCCAATCCTCAGGCGTTATTCCGGTAATAATCGAGAGGGGCTTATTTGACATTTGTTCCCAACCTTTTTGGGGTATGGATATGAGCCGGTAAGCGATCTCGTTTTTACCGCCTTCGGAAGAAAACGCCCTGACATATCTGAATAAAATGCCGGGATTATAAATCGTCACGGCGAAGATGATCAGCAAGCCGGCAATAAATGACAGCATTATCGACCGGTAATATTTTTTTCGGAATAAAAGGAAAATAACCCCCAGCATTAAAGCCAGGAGTGCGCCGCGAGAAAAAGTAAAAAAAAGGCAAACGGCCAACAAAATCATTGATAAACGCGAAAAGATTTTATTGATAAGATAAACATTATTCACATATAATCCAAAGAACAGCAGCAGGAATGTGACTAAATAAATACCGAGATTGTTCGGATTAAATAAAGTCGAATAGATACGCGCGATCGCTATCCCGGAGCCCATTTCATTAAACATAAAAACAAAACCCATATAAAAGAAGAGCAATTGGATCAGGCCGAGCAAAGCGACAATAAGACTTAGGGATAACATGATGTTGGTAAATTTCTTCAGGTCACTAGCGGCAAAAAATGACGGGACGATGAACATTAAGGGGATAAACTCGATCGCATTCCTCATCCCGATCATGAAGGAATAGTTCTCTTTGGGTAAAGCAAAAAATAATTGAATAATAATTATAGCCAAAAATAATATGGCAACGATCGAGGCATTCATGATTTTCAATTTTGTTTCTTTTCGAACAAAGATATATAGCAACCAGATCAGATATATTAGGCCGATAAAAATATCACGAGAGCTCTTTTGCAGGAATGTTCCGGCCTCATATGAATTTGGGGTTAAATAAGCATAATAATAACTAAGGGGCGCAAAGATAAGAAACCCATATAAAACATATTTTGGCCGACCAAGCACCAAAACAATGACGGCGAACATGAATAATATTACAGATATTACTTCAATCATGAGCAAATAACCCTTTGATCAAAGCGACATACTCGTTTTGCATTTTTTGCGCGGTGAACAGCTTGGCTCTTTCCCGTCCGCCGTCAATGATCTTTTCACGGAATACCCGGTCATTTTTCAGCTGTTTTATCGCCGCCACGAAAGCGCCAATGTTTTCCGGCGGGCAAAGGACTCCAGTCTCGCCATCAGTAACCAGTTCGGGCAGAGCGCCAACATCGGAACAGATCACCGGAACACCAAAATTGTAGGCCTCCAACACGACATAACAGAACCCTTCGTCTCTTGAGGGAATGATAATCGCATCTAACTCGAAAAAATGACGGTCAATATCTTTCACATAACCGTTATATTTAAAGAAACCGGGTAATTTCACTCCCATTTCCTTCGCTTCATCGGCCTGAAACCCCCAACCCCCAAAGGCCTCAAATTGATATTCTCGCTGGACAGGAACAAACTCCTTGGCGATCTGTAAGAAGAGATCAAAGCCCTTTTCATAAGATAATCGTCCAATATAGCCAACTTTCCATTGCGGCGATACAACAGATTTCTTGACCACCGTGCGACCTGGGGTCAGCCCGCAATAGGCCATAGCGATCCGCTCGCGAGGTATCCCCTCTTTCAAGAGATAATCATTGACCAAATAATTAGAAATACAAATGTATTTATCAACCAAAAACCAGGTCAGCCGATTGAGCATCAGCCAGGTGTTGATGTAGAGCGGTGAATTCAGCTTAAAAGCGCGCAGGTTGGAAAGGATGGAAGTCGCGTGCTTAAGCCGGGGAAAAAAGATCTTAAGATGCCGGCTCATGATACTGGTAATTATTTCCTGCGTGAATAAAACATCGACTTTTTCCCTAAGAATTATGCTGATCAGATGAAAAGAGCCAAAAGCCAAATACCACTTTTTTAAGGGTACTTGATAATGCTTGATCGGCCGGCCGCCGTTCAATTCGCTAAAGCCGTTGCTTTCCATAGTGGAAGCGATCACTATCTCGAATTCTCGTAAAAAAGCCGGCAAGAGAGTTCGTAAGAAAGTGTCCGTCCCGCCATAGTTAGTGCCATAATAAAAGATCAGCACCTTCGTCTTTTTGCTTTTGGCTTCGTTGTGGCGCATTGATAATAATAATCAGCTAGATCGTATATTCTTCCGGCCGGTAAATATTGAGGTTCTCCCTGACGAACTCGATGGTTTCCTTGAGGCCGCTTTCCAGGGAATAGCGTGGTTGGTAGCCAAAGAGGTTTTTGGCCTTGGTATAATCACAAAGCAGTTGTTTGACTTCACTCTTCTCCGGCCGAATTCTGACTTCATCGCTGATAATTTTGGCCTGACTGCCGGTCAGCTCCAGTATCTTCTTGGCCAGGTCGCCGATGGTAATCCCCTGACCCGAACCAATATTGAAGACCTCCCCCACCGCAGCCTCGCTCTCCGCGATCTGGATATAACCGAGCACCGAATCTTTAACGTAATTCATATCCCGGACCGGTGAAAGCGAACCCAGTTTGATCTCCGCCTTGCCGGCTAAAGCCTGGCAAATAACGGTCGGGATCACCGCCCTGGCCGACTGCCTCGGTCCATAAGTATTGAACGGCCTGATAGTTGCCACCGGCAGATTGAATGAGCAATAAAAGCTCTCCGCCAGCTTATCGGCGCCAATCTTGGTCGCTGAATAAGGCGACTGCGCCTGCAGCGGATGTTTTTCATCGATTGGCGTGTAGAGGGCCGTGCCGTAGGTCTCGCTGGTCGAAGTATGGACGATCTTTTTTACACCGTGCTCACGGCAGGCCTGAAGCACGTGGAGCGTCCCCAGGACATTGGTCATGACGTACGCTTCGGGCGCCAGGTAAGAATAGGGAATGGCGATCAAAGCCGCCAGATGGAAAACGACCTCCTGCCCTTTGACCGCTTCCTTGACGGCGCCAAAGTCGACGATGTCACCGGAAAATATCTTGACCTGGGCGAGGATATCTTTTGGCAGAAAATCAAGGTTCGCCAATTTATTTTGGGAGTTATAAAGGACGAAGGCTGTTACCTTGGCGCCTCGCCTGACCAATTCCTCGACCAGATGGCTCCCCACAAACCCCTCCCCTCCGGTGACTAATACTTTTTTCCCTTTTAGATCCATATTATTTCTCCCTCCGTAATTTTGAGATCCAATCACCCTTTTTCTCGTCATTAACCTCTTCCAGATTTTTGATCTGTTCGATCGCCAGCCAATGTTCCTTGATCAAATATCCCTTGACCAGCTGTCCCTGCCGGGCGGCGGATTCGATCAATTCCGGCATCGTATAACGTTTACTTGGCACCAGCTCAACGCACTTCCCCTTGACCAAGTAGATCCCGGCGCTAGCCCGGTAATTTAAGGTTGGTTTTTCCCTGATGTCAACGATCCGGTTATCGTCATCCAGGTCGATTATCCCGTAGCTTAGCTGATGAGCAAAGTTGATCATCGCTACGCTGAGATCGGCTCCGGAACGCTCATGGCAGGAGAGGAAATCGGCAAAAGAAAGGTCGGTCATAATATCACCGTTCATCACCAGGAGCGATTCGTCACGCCCGATCTTGATGCCATTCTTCTTGAACAGGGAAAGCGGGCCCGCCGTCCCCAGCGGCGAAGATTCTGATAAATAATTTAACTGGAGTTTCTTGAAGTTTTTTTGCGCCAAATACAGTTTGATCATGTCCCCATGATAGTTGAGCGAAATGTAGATATCATTAAAACCAAAGCGGCTCAATCTTGAGATAATATAATCAAGTATCGGCCGGCCTCTAACCGGGATAAGCGGCTTGGGGACCGCGAAGGTTAGCGGCCTCAAGCGAGTGCCCAATCCCCCGGCCAGGATCAAAGCTTTTTTTGTTTTTTTCCCCATAATCCCTTTGACCAATTATACATTATTTTGAGGTCATTATATATTCCCGACGCCTTTATTTTGAAGGTAAGAAAATCGTCATCTTTCGCGATCGTCGTCCGGTTGAGGCAGAAAGGGTCGGTTTCTTCCGCATCACTGATCCCCAGGGCGAGCAGAGCGCAATCGTAGTTCGCGTCCTTTACCGCCTGGACAACTTCCGGGGAATAATGGTCCCGCCCGCCGTACGGAAAGGCAAAAAGGCCGATCGGCTCGCCAAGTTGAGCTTCGATCTCGGCCTTAGATTCAACTAATTCTTCCCGGTATTTTTCACCCGGTAATTTTGAGGCGGTAACGTGGGAAGCGGTATGTCCGCCGATCTCCATCCCCATTGTTCTCATTGCCCTGACCTTGTCCCAATTCAGCACCGCGGGTAAGTTGGCCGATCTGATTTCTTCTTTAAATCTTGTGGTCAGGTCAGCGGCGATCCGCCGAGCGACAGCTGGCTCCGCCAGCTTGATCGACTTTTCCAAATATAGTTTCATTTTTGAATAATCTTCAATTTGCGGGAGAACAAGGCCGTTCTTTTCATAGGCCGCGATAAAATCCCGCTGATTGTCCCGGCTCATAATATAATCAATAATGTCCCACCAAAATACGACCGGTCCTCCCTTTTGCGCCATTCCGGCGAATTCAGAACAGATAAAAAATGCGGCTGTAAATCCATATTCTTTAAGCAGTGGAGCGGCACAACGGTGATGATTATCATAGCCGTCATCAAAAGTGATGGAAATCCCATTGGCGGGAAGTTTCCGCCCCTCCCGCCTGGCCGCAACGACTTCAGCCAGCGGCAGATTGACATGATACTTTTTTAAATACTCTAATTGCCGCTCAAACATACTGTAATCGACCGTCCCGCATGATATCTTCTCATTGGTCCGGTCGGAAACTCCGTGATACAACAAGATTTGCGGGCCTCTTTTCCTGATCATCAGGTAGAGCCTGATAAAAAGGTCAGAAGAAAATAAATAACCGGCTAAGACCTTTGCTCTCCGCCTCAACAGATCGCCAAAATCAATCTTGAGCGCTTTGGGCAGCCGGCTTTTTAGCCGCTTTATCCGGCGGGGGATTTTTGAGATCAGCCAATGGCTCAAAAAGTAAAATACCCCTCTGGGCTTAAAAGGATAGATCCGAGCGCGGTAAAGAGGCAACTCATCCCTCGACCAATCGAACTTATACGCTTCATCTCCCCGCAACAGGTCAAAGACCTTGATCTTCCCTTCCGCGTAAAAAGCAATCAATAATTGTTTGATCAGCTGGTTACCGGGAGAATATTCCCAGAAATTATGATTATAGGCCGGCGTGTAATAATAGTACTTTCCGTTATAGCTGAAACCGAAGACCAGGGCGACATATTCTTCCCCCAATTTGAGGCCGGAAAGCTCGACCCAGCCGCGGGGAGCGAACTTAGCGGCGACATTCAGATAATGCTTGAGCGTTAAAGGGGCAACGAATTGGCTGCCGGACCCGGCCGCCCAACGCAGCGAATGATGTTTAATAAGGTGATCAAATTCCGAGCGGATCCCCGGCAGATCTTTGATACGGTTGAGGACCGGTGCGCCCTGTTCACGGACCATTTTCGAATATTTTCTCCTAAGCTCATAACGCAAGCGCCGTTTGCTCGGTAATGTTTTTTCCAGTTCTTCCCAGTTATTTGTCCCCCGATACATCTGGAGCGGGACAGCCAGGCTGGCCTTTTTTAAGGTCCGGCCGAAAACCGGCAGTTTGGCCAAGCTCTTTTCCCAGTACGGAAGATTCAACGAATCGCCCGGGAGATAAAGAAATTCGGCCCAGTCCCAGGCCCGCAAATTATCGAGCAGCACCTTAAAGATTAGAGAGAAGCATTTGGCCGGATCACCGACAACGATAAAATCCAGATAATCCGAGATCTCCGGCGCGATGAACTGTAGTTTTCTTTGAGCGGTGATCATCAGGGGGGCGATCGCCGCTAGGCTGTTCTCTTCTTCTACCACGACAATGAAGAGCTGCTGGCCAGCGCCAAACGTCTCCCACCAAGCGGCGAGCCATTCATAAGTCAAAAAAAGATTATCCGCGCCGCTCTTTTTCAGCAACGTATCCCAGTCGTCTTTATTTAATGATTGAAAATCGTTAATTATTCGCGTGCGCATATATCCTCAAGCCCAAGCCGATCAAGCTATTGATCAGGCTCCTTCCGTGGGCCTCGATCTCGCCGACCAGTTGGTAGGGCCTGCCGCCCAAACCGGCCTTAAAGTGAAAGATACCAGGGGGCGTCAGCTTCTCGTCCATCCCCCCCAGATCAAAAGCCCTTCGTCCCGAGCGTTTCATCTCGCAAATCGCCCGCCAAAGGAGGAAGTAATTCGCGTTGATTTGTTTTCCCGCCGCGCTGACCGCCCCACAAAGATAGATAACTGATCGCCCATATTGCGCGAGCAAGATGCTGCCCAATCTTTCCCGCCCTCTGATCGCCTCAAAAACCACCAGCTTACTATTTTCCGGCAAAAGGTCCTGCCAGACTTTTAAGAATTCCGGCGTTAGGCCTGTCCGCAGTCTTTTTTCTTTCAGTAATCGCCGGTAATCCGAAAGAAAACCGGCAAATAATGGTTCGTCGTTCCCAAATTTACACGTTAAGCCGGCGTGTTCGGCCCGATTCAGGCAATTGCGCCATTTCTGCCGCAATTCCCTCCTGATCGCTGCCTCGCTGCCAGTCAGATCGATGATCGCTGATGACCAGCTTGGCCGATCGCTAAAGGACGAAAAACCTGTCGCTTTAAGAAGAGCGTCTTTCCTAGCCCGATCAGCTAGGACTGGAGCGACCAGCAGAAAGGCCTTTTTATTGCCAGCCCAATAACGCTTCAATTCGGTCAGGATCGCTGCCAGCGACGCGTCTTCACATAAAGGGCCGCGATTTATGCGGACCAGCCCTCTTTTAAGCAGGCATTGAGCCACTCCGTCGATCCGATCGCCGTTACGGAAAATAGCGCGGGCTACTTTCCAGCCGCCGGTAATCCTTTTAGCTTCCGCGTATTCCCAGGTCTGGATCGGGCTAAGGCCGTCAAAACGAGCAACTAGCTCATTCCATTCATCCCGAGGAAAATCCCTGATCTCCAGCTCCATTAAGCGGCACCCACTAAGCAAACCGCTTTTCCCAATTCGGACAAAACACAACGCAATTGCCTATCCGCTAAGCCCTGATAGACCGGTAAAGAGAGTAAATGATCGGCTAGATATTTTGCCCCAGGATCAGAAGACGGTGAGTCGGAAAATGTCGCTTCCAGATAGATCCCTTTTCTCTTCAGCCGATCAACAACTTGGTCTCGGCCGTTCAATAATACGGGAAAGGCGAACGGATCGACCCCTGCGGGGAGGCTGTTAAAGATCGGGCTAACGCCCCCAAGATTAGCGATGTTCATAAGATAGAACTGGAAATTCCTTCTGCGGCCGGCAACTAGCCGCGCTTCATCCGTTTGCTCGATCTTTTTGACGGAGGAAAAGGAGATGAACTTATTGGCCGGGTCCGGGCGCGCCGGTTTCGGCCCGCCGTTTACGATCATCGGGTTGAGCCCCAAACGGAACATGACTTCTTTTAATAATAACTTCAAGTGCGGCCAGTTATTGCCGGTGAAGCTGTGAGCGGAGCGGCTCGCGCCCCCTAACCCGGTACCGGACCGTAAAATATACCCGCCGCCGTCAGGAAGCGGGAGGAATTTGCGCAGGCTAAAAACGGCTCCGTCGCCTATGGTTCCCAGATATTTCCCTGCCGCTTTGCTAAAAAGAGCATGAGCACAATCTTCGATCAGCAAAATATTTTTAGCTTTGGCCATCGCCTGGAGCTCAAACAATTTATCCGGGAATCCGAAATAATGGACAAGATAAAGCAATTTAGTGCTCTTATTTATCCTTGAATTTAACTCGTTTATATTTATCTCAAGGTTTTTATTAACGCTATAATATCGAATTTTTACCTTTTGCCTGTTAAAGGCCTCAATCACCGCGGCACAGATAAAGGACGGGAGAAGCGCTTCTCCTCCACCGGATAATTTCAAGCGCTCAAGCAGTTCTTCGATCGCGACCCGGCCACTGGCCGTCAAGGTCATTGCCCGAAAAATCACGGACGTATTGGGCCCGTAAGTATTGGCTACTGCGTAGTTAGGAATGTACATTGTGCATTTTATTTATTAGTTTTCCCGGAAGACCGGCCCAGCATAGTGGATCGAGCCAAACGCCGCCAGCCGCATATTGCAGGCCCTTCCCCCAGTTGCCGCTCTTCAAAATCCGAAAAGCCGTGCTTAAACAAAGCCGCCCCTTATGACGGTTTATCCTGAACCAATCAAACGATCGCTTCCCGGCGTAATCGGCAAATTGGGAATCCAACACATTCATAGTATGCTTCAACATCATCTCTTCGTTAAGGGAGGAAAAATTGCCGCTATGGATAAAGTATTTTCCCAGGACTTCGTGAAGAAAATAAAAGCGGCAGCCGCCCTTGGCGGCCCTAAACCACAGGTCGTAATCTTCCGTAAAATGGACCCGATTTGTCTCTTCGGAAAAAAAACCGACCGCTTCGATCATTTCTTTGCGGAATGAAGTGGCCGAAGTCGAGAGGCAATTCCCTTTAAAGAGCAGCTCGCGGAAGATATCTTGACTGTTTGGGCCATATCTAGCAACCCTGGGTTTTATGGCCTGCCCGCAAACATCTTCATCGTGACACACAAGAGTGATTCCTGGATCGGCAAAGATCTCATTCACCCTGCGCAGTTTTTCCGGATACCAGGCATCGTCCTGGTCAAGCAAAGAGATGATCCGACCACTGGCGTTCCTGATCGCGGTATTCCTGGCCCCGCCCAGGCCTTTGTTCTTTTGCTTTAGGTAGACAATTTTGATTTCCGGGTGATCGCGCCGGTATTGTTCGATCACCGCTTCCGAGCCGTCCGGCGAACCATCGTTAACAATGACTATCTCAAACGAGCGAAAAGTTTGTTCGGCAACGGAGTCGAGTGCCGCGGCAATAAATTTCTCGCCGTTATATACCGGAATAATTACCGAAAAGGCCGGTTTATCCATTCTCCTGCCATTCTTTAACGTATTGAGCCAGCGCGCTTTTCCACTCCGGCATCGGATTGATCCCCAGCAAGTCTAGTTTATAATTTCTCATCGCTTCCGAAGCAGAGCGCGGCGCCGGCAGCGGGAAACGATCGGAACCGACCGGTTTGACCTTTGTTTTCGTGCCGAGGACCTTGACGATCTCCAGCGCTATCTCATAACGCGTACAGCACCCGGTATTAACCAGATGATAACAACCATAAGCGCCAAGGCCGATAATTTCTTTAATCCCGCCTAAAAAATCGCGGGCGAAAGTCGGGCTGCCGAATTTGTCATTGACAACCTCGATCTCCGGCCTGGTCCGGCAGAGTTCGATGATCTTCCCCACAAACTTTTTATCTTTGGCCGGTCCGCCGCCGATCATCCAGCCCGCCCGAAAAATATAAAACTCGGTCAGCAGATCGCGGACGATCAATTCCCCCTGGTATTTTGCTTGGCTGTAAACGTTAAGCGGTTCGGGCCGGTCGAATTCCGTATGGACCTGCCCCTCCCGCCCGTTGAAAACCCCGCCTGTGCTGATATAGATCATGACCGCTTTATACTTCTGGCAAGCCAGAGCTATATTTTGCGTTCCCATGGTATTGGACCGGTAAGCGTGGTCGATCTCACTTTCACATTTGTCAACGTCCGTTTCCGCCGCCAGATGGAGCACAACGGCCGGCTTGTGCCTTGAGATCAGGGTAAAGACTTTGTCACGGTCGGTCACATCCATTTCGGGCAGATCGGTCAGCGCCAATTCCTCATTCCTAAAGACCTCTTGCACGTAGGAACCGACCATTCCGTTCGCGCCAGTCACTAAGATCATTGATTTTTCTCCTTCCTCATGATTTTCTCGACTTTTTTCAAGTCCTCTATGTTATCAACACTATAGGTTTCATGCTCCGACATGACCATCTTAACTTGATAGCCATGCTCCAGCACCCGCAACATGTCGACCGATTCGGCGATCTCCAGCGGCGTTGGCGCCAGCTGGTTGAACTTGATCAGAAAATCCCGGCGAAACGGGATCACGCAGACCTGTTTCAGCATCAGGAGCGATTTGGCCCCCTTTTTCCACGACGGGATCGGTTCACGGGAAAAATAAAGAGCGAAGTTATTCCGGTCGACAACCACCTTGACCTCGTTAGGGTCATCATGTTCGGTCCGTTCTTTCAAGGTAGTCATCAAATTAACCACCTGAAGCGAATCATCCTCAAGCAGAGGAGTGACAGCGGCATCGATCATCTCCGGCCGGATCATCGGCTCATCCCCCTGGATCATCACCACAATATCAACTTTTTTCTTTGTCTCGGCTTCGACCTTGAGCAAACATTCGGCGGTCCGGTCGGAAGCCCGTTCATGCTTAGCCGAAGTCATGACCGCCTGGCCGCCGAGCGAGCCGATATAATCAACTATCTCCTGGTCACAAGTCGCGACATAAACTTCTTTTAAGGACCGGCTCATTTTACTCCGTTGGAAAACATGGCCCAGCATCGGGACGCCAAGGATCGGCGCCAGAGGTTTACCGGGAAAACGGGAAGAAGCCATCCGGGCGGGAATAATACCAATAATATCGCGCTCACTATCCATAAATCCTCCTACCCGACTTTAATGATCGCTTTGCCGATCGCGCCTTTCAGATGCTTTTCCCAAGCAAGATGGTAATCATCAAGACTGAAAATATTTTGCGTCAAAGCGCTCAGGTCCAGGCGGCCGTAGACTTTGACCGCTTCGGCAAAATCCTCTTTGGTACTGCCGACCGAACCGATCAAGCTCTTATCGAAACAAACTAACGATTCAAAATCATATTCCAGTTTCGCGTAAGGCAAACCGAGCAATAAAATCTTTGCCCCGGCTTTGCTTTCGTTAAGTACCCGGTTGAGCGCTTCCGGCCGACCGGTCGCTTCGATCAAATAATCGTAAGCGTCAAGCCCGGCCAGCTCATTAAAACCCCGGATCTTTTTGTCCCGGATCGCGCCGGTCTTTAATTTGTTCCGGTCAAAAACATCAACTTCATAACCGGCCAGGACGATCAGTTGGGCGCAGAGGTTGCCGATCGTTCCAAAGCCGACGACCGCGACCTTCCGGGATCGGCCGGCATCGCCAGCGGTCAGCTTCCTGACGCCGCGCAGGGATACCGCCAGCGGCTCGATCAGGCAGGCTTTTTCCAGCTGGGCGCCCGGGGAAAGACGGTGGACGAACCGGCTGGCCAGCTTCAGATACTGCGCGTAGGCGCCGTTAAAGTTAAGGACGCCGACCTCTTTCCTTTCGGCACAGCCAAGCGGATTATTCTCCTGGCAGGGCTGGCAGTCGCCGCAGCCTAAGATGCACTCACCGACAACTTTATCGCCAACCTCAAAGTCTTTGACGTTTTTCCCTTTCCCAGCCACTAGCCCGGAAAATTCGTGGCCCGGCACGATCGGATATTTAGCCCAGCCGGACTTGTAATAATCAAGTTTACCGCTAAGAATATCCAGATCGGTCGAACAGACGCCGACATATTTGACATTGATGAGCACTTCATCGCCGTCGACAGTAGGGATATCCCTGACCTGGAGCTGATGCCGGTTTGTCCCGGTGATCACTACGCTCCGGTTGCTCTCCGGGAAATACAACTCGGTTTTTAATTCATTAGTCAGCTGGCCGGCACTGTGCTGGCCGTCATAAAGCCCCTTGATCTGAAAGAAGCGGTAAAATGGCGCCTGGGCGATCTTGCGCGGCGACTTTCCCCGGGCCAACCCATAATAAAAATCGCGGCAAGTAAGCAAGGCGAACAGCAGCGCCGCCTGCCTTTTATCATAAATAGAGTCAGGAAAAATCGCCGTGTAAGCGATCGATTCGCGCTTGAAGCGGTTATAGATGCGCCGGTAATTCTCATCGTGGATGTGGACGATCACGGCATCGGCCCGGTAATAAACGTAAAACCCCTGCTTTTGCACCTTATGCGCCCAGTCAATATCTTCCAAGCCCGGCAGGTTTTCGTCAAAGGGAATTCGTTCCCAAAGCGATCGTCTGACTGCCGCGTTGGCATTATTGCCGAAAGACTCTTCGACCAGGATCTTTGATTTATCCCCGAAATTGCCGCGCAGATCGCGTTCTTCGGAAAGCTTTGTGACTTCATTCCCTATCTGCCGGCCATAAACCATAGCGATCTTATCATCCTCAAAAGACTGAATTAGATTATTTAACCAAATATTATCCTGTGGATAAGCGTGGCCGCTGACAAAGATCAAATAATCGCCGTTCGCGTTCCGGCAGCCCAAATTGAGCGAGCGGCCGAAAGAAAACTCCTCCGACCTTATTTTGACGATCTTGACCGGATACCGCCCGGCCACCTCCAAAGTGTTATCGGTTGAGCCGGAATCAACAATTATTATTTCCCAGTTTTTGTAGCTTTGCGACTTAATAGTCTCAAGTAATCTGGCCAGGTGCGCCCCTTCATTGAACGTCCTGATGATGATCGAGGCTTTAACGTTAGCCACCGGAGACCTCCGCGAAGGCGGTACACGGCATGCTGTCAACCTGACTGACAAAAAGCGGAATGGCAAAAAACCGCTTGATCCTGGCCCGGCGGGCGATCGCTCCAAGATTGAGATCTTCAATAATCATCAGGCGGCTCTTATCTTTTAGCAGCAAGCGGTGCGCTTCTCCCCCCAGCTCAAGATGAGGAAAAGAGGCAATGGAAATAGTGTCAATGCCGATCGCCTTAAGCCCTTTGAATTTTTCGCGGATAAATCCGGCCGCTTCCGGATGAAGCCAGGGACTATTGCTCACATACTCTTTTTTCTGCCGTTTTTTCCAAAAACCAGTCCTGAGCAACAATAAATCACAATTTCTGGGACAAGCTTGCAACTCGTCCGCTCCAATGCTCTCCCCTGCCCGTTTTGGCAGATCGATCAGGTGCGGCTTATCAAAGATAAAATCGTTAATGGCAAACTCGCCGACCCTTTTGCCCTGCCGGTCAAAATGATACGGGGCGTCAATGTGGGTGCCGTTATGGTTAAAAAGCGTGATCTTATAAGAATTCCAAGTCGCCCCTTTATTGAACGAATCGATCGCCTCGATCTTGTTTGGCAAATTGTTGGTAAAAACCGGCATTTTGTCTTCTAGGTCATAGGAAACCCTGATAATCTTCATTTCTCACCCCTTCGGCTATGTTTCAACCCGACTAGAAGATTATTTAAGGTGTTTTTATGAACGGCTGCCCAGGCGAGCGGACTGCTGTTAGCATCGTGGGCCGAAAGCAGGCAATTAGTCATTTTCCGGAGCGGACTGTTCTTAGGCAAAGGCTCAGACTCAAAGACATCGAGCCCGGCGCCGGCGATAAGCTTTTTCTTTAAAGCTTTAACCAGCGCCTTTTCATCGATGATCGGCCCGCGAGCAGTATTGATAATGAACGCATTTGGCTTCATCAGCGCGAACTCTTCAGCGCCGATCAAATGGCGGCTGGTTGAGTTAAGCTCGCAATTGAGACTGATAAAATCGGCTTGTGCCAGCAGTTCCCTTTTAGACAATATCTTGGTCCCGGTCTCTTGAAGAAAAGCGTCATCGATCTTAACAATATCGGTGCCGATCGTCTTCATGCCAAAAGCGGCGGCCCGCCGGATAACTGCTTTGCCGATATTGCCGACGCCGATCACCCCCAGCACGCGCTCTTTAAGCGAAACGCCCTGCGTCTTCTGCCATTCGCCCCGGCGCATGGCAGAAGTGTTCCAGGGAATATTTCTGGCAAAACTAAGCATGTAACCAAGAACGGTATCGGCGACCGGATCGGTGAACGCGTTGGGCGTGTTATAAACACTTATACCGAGTTTTTCCGCCTCGGCCTTATCGATCGAATCGATCCCTGTCCCCCATTTGGCGATAACCTTGAGCTTTTTCGCTCGATGCAAGACTTTCGCCGTAAACCGGTCGTCCCCGCAAATCACGCCGTCAAGATCCCCGACCAGCTTAAGCAGGTCCGCTTCTTCCAATCTTTCGCGGACTTTCGGCACAACGATCGCAATCCCGTTCTCCCGGAAAAAAGATTTGAATTCGCTGATCACCGGCTGCAGATATGGGGCGGAAACCAGCACTTTCCATTTCATGTTAGCAATTCCTCCAGCTTTTTGGCAAAGGTCATTTGCGGATCGACCGAGAGATCACCGAATTGATCCGCCAGCGGTTCCAAACCATGCCGTTTCATTTCTGCCGTTTCACCCTCGTCGGCTATCTTATCCAGCACCCGCGATAAAGAGGTTACATCATTGACCAGATGAATCGCTTTAGGGTATTCAAGCATCGGATTATGGCTGAATTGGGCCTGACAGCTATAAACAATAGGTACGATACCGAGCGCGATCGCTTCCAAGGCGACCGTACCGCCCGTCAACAAAACCGCATGAGAAACCGAAATATAATCATATATTATAGCAGAATTAGGAACGATTTCGGATTCAGCCGGCACTTGACCAGTCAATTGACCGTTCACCGCCAGATTGGGGTGGAATTTGATGAAACTATGGTAACGGCTACCGCTCTTCTTTAACGCCGCTGAAAAGTCGCCCAACAGGGAAAGCGTTTCGGGCACCAGCGGAGAAGTGGCCAGAAAAATATTCTTTTGGGCCGCCGGCAATGAGTATTTGGCCAGCAGCTGGGGCAACGGTGGCCGGCGCAACGCATAATTTACCAAGGATCGTAGCCTCAGCGCGCCTCCGACAACCACCCGGTCAGAGGGATAACCGGCCCGTTTCATGCATTCGGCCCCTTTTTGACCGCAAGTAATGATGTGATCGGGCAAAGGCATGTTGTTACTATTATCTCGGCCGCGCCAATACGCCCCCAGCTCGCCGGCCCGAAACACATAGTTTAGGAAATTATTACTTAGCGCGGAATGCTGATAACCGATGCTTTTGGCCTTACCAAGGGTATTGTAGAGCAACGCCCGTTCCAGCGGCTGAAATTCAAGACGGAAGATGATCGCTTTGAACCGCTCCAGGCCGAGCCGATTAAAAGCGGAATAAAGCCAGAGCCAGTTGAACAATTGTCCGTTCAACAAAGAAATATTTAATTCTTCACGGATAAAATCAGAAAGATCTATCCCCTTAACCTCCAGCGTCCTCTCTTTGATCAGCTTGAACAGGCCATGAAGTTTCAGGACCAGACGGGAATTAAACGGAGCCAATAAGTCGTTTATACCGATAAACTGGTCCAGAAAGACCACTTTTTTATTTTGGCCCAAACTCTTCAGGTCGCGGCGGCTGGTAAACAGGGCGCGCAGGCCGGTAAAAAGCCAGATCAACTGGTAAACAGCGCGCTTTCCCTCCAGCTTATCGCCGATATTGCCAAAAAATATATCGCCCTTTTCCACCGCCGGACGGCGCCACCACCCGGGATACAAGCTAAAGAACGCTAGTCCGCCCGGCGCAAACGTTTTGACTGACCCGATGCATGACAGACGCAAAAAAGATCGCTTAATGACCATGCGCCCTAGTTCGATAATTCCCGTCCAGTAGTAAGAGCGCGTGAACTTAAAAAGGCCAGGCGCGTATATTGGAGCCGCGCTTGGCGCGTCCTGATCGACGAACTTAATCTTTTTTACCCGCAACAAAGCGCTGACGGCTCGCCTAAGATTGTCATCAGCGATAAATAGGCGGAGCTCATCATATGTTTTCTCCTCCAACAAATAATACAAGCGGAGAAAAGCATAAAGCCGGTGGACCGTCTTATCCAGCCAGATGTTTTTTTCACTGACATTAAGGAACCACCACAAGTTTATCCGGCCATAAGCAAATGCTTCCCTAGGAAAACCGGCGATAAAATTAAGATAGAGCGCTCTAGCTTCTTTTTCCGCCCTAAGGGAAATATCAGCAGAATCAACGGGCGTTATCCCGGCAAGCGCGCGGGCCTTGAGCGCTTCGGCCGGAGATATCCCGAACGTTAGAAGATGAATAGCAACTTTCCGATCATCCGCAGGAAGGCCTCCCCATTCACGGCCCAGATCATCCGCCACTATTAAAACATTTTTTCTTGCTTCAGCCATGATTTATTATTTGCGCTTACTCCTCCGGAACGACCAAATAAAACCTGAGATAATAAAGCAAAGCGTTCCTATACCGGAAAGCCAGAAAGAATGAATGAGCATTTTGGGCTGGTACTTCAAGATAACCAGATTTCGCCCTTTATCGACCATAACAGCACGAAAAGCGCCGTAAGCCGGCATTATCTCTGTCAGCCGGCCGTTAACACTGGCCAGCCAATCAGGGGCAAAATTCTCTGCCAGGATAAGCTGCTGCCTGCCGCTGGAATTCACATCGATCACAATCCGGTTATCAGAATAATCGGTGATTGCAAGCGTTCCCCCTGAACCTCTCAATTGTGACAAAGCTTCGATCTGCTGCGGTGAAAGATCCCTCCGATCATAGACCACCTGGCGCTTAAGTTGCGCCTCCGAATGTTTGTCGATGTAATCAACGATCTCTTTTTCCCCGCTGACCAAAGCATAATTATTGGCGAGAAAAAACCTCGGCGACCAGGAGTTTATTTCATAAACGTAATAATCCATCGGCTGAAACAATGTCTTTAAATACCACTTGATCTTTGAGCGTTCAGCCAGCGCGGCAAAATCATCGCCCTTGTTGATCATTTTCATTCCCCGGCGGCCGGGGTCACTGATCCTGTACAAAGAGAAAACATACCGAACATTATGCAAAGCCAGCAGATCGGGCCGGAAGGATATTTGATCGATCGGCCCATGCTTATTAGTGCTGTCGATCAGGTAAGCTTTGTAGGGATACGACAGGAATTCATCCCTTTTATCTTTGATGACCGATTCCCAATAAACCGCGTAACGACGCGAGTATTGTGAGGCATAGCCCCCGGCCACCTGATAACCATTGTAAAACCCAACCGTCGGATGCCAGTTGAGCCGTTCGGTCCGGTTAATAAAAGCTATTCGATAATCATATTTGTGCGCCGACCGGTACTTTTCAAACAGCGGCGAGCGGAAAAACGTTTTATAAGACGGCCCATCAAGCACCCTTAACAGCGCCACATTGGTCAATCTTTCCGCAAAGATCAGCAGGACAACAAAACCGACGAGCCAGGCGCGTTTGATCCGGAACAATTTAAGCAGATTGATCCCAACGAGAAACAGCAGGGTGAAAGTGATCAATATGAAAAGACCGATATGCCGGTCATAACCTGGTTTATTGAAGTAGTAATACAACAACAGGAAAACCGAGCTCGCGATCAAGAGAGAATATTTTCGAAAGTGCTCCTGGATCAAAACCATAAAAGCTTCAAAATTCGCGATAATTATCAGCAAAGTAATGAAGGGAGACGGCAGAAGAAACCTGGATAACCGATAATCCTTCAAAGGCAAGTGTTGTCTTAAGTTCTGGAACCAGGCCGCTGAATCAACAAAAAACGCAAAAAAGAGAACCACAAGATAAAAATATAACAGCGCCCGGATCAGCTTGTCCCACTTCTTAAAACGGAGCAGACCGAACAAAAAGATAAAGGTCGAGATCACGCCAAAGTTCATGGCCGAAGCGCCAATCGTATAATTGAACAGCCCCTTTAAGCGCTCGATCAAAGCGATCGGCTGGTCCGGTATCCACTTGACCAGACCACGGCTGCCGATGCTGGTACTGGAAAATAGGGAAATTATCACTGGCAGGTTCATAACGACAACAAACGACCAAAGCCAAGAAAAAGCAACCAAGAGTTTTTGGCGCCTGTTCCTGTCCGGAGTAGCAAAGAAAATGAAAAACAATTGGAAGACCGCGATAAAAGGAGCCCCTTTAGCCAGGTAAATATTAGCAGCGGCAACCAGCAAGCCTAAAAAGCTTAAAAGCCTTCTTCCTCTCTGCTCCTCAAAGACAAACCTCTCCAGGCAATAAAAAAGGAGCGGTATTGTCGCCAGGTCAAAGATCCGCCAGTAAGTCAGGCTGAAAGTCCCCAGCGCCCACAACAAACCGCCCGCAAAACTCGCCTGATCATCAGTCTTCAGATAATATTGCAGAAAAAGATACCCGCCGTAACCGGCCAGGATAAATTGCATCATCGTAACCGCGACAAACGCCCACGGGTCCCGGAACAAACCGCCCACCAGCATCGGGAGGAATAACCAATTTATGTCCATATATAAGAATGGCAGCCCGCCCAGATAATCCGGGAACCAGAGCGGCAGGTGGAACGACAGGACGCGCCTGGCCATTTCAACCTGATACGGCCAGAAGGAGTCCAATTGGTCATGGAGCTTCAGTAGCATCTGCTCGCCAAAAATGAACCTATCTAAGTGCGCGACAATCGCGGCAAGCAAAAAATAGAAGAAAAAACGAATCCCCTTTAATTGCCAAAGCCCAAATATTCTTTCCTTTATGTATTGCATATTATCTATCCGGACGCTCAAGAACCGCCAGGCAACGGGTCGCCGCCAGGTTAGCCCATAACGGCCTGGTCCGCTCTTCCATTTGATATAATCCGCGAACGATAAACACTGGAAACTGCCAGGGCTGAAAGCCGCCGGTCAACAGATAACTGAGACCAGCGAAGGGAACGACCTTGCGCAAATGTAAACCGCTTTCAGAATTTCCCCCCTTCAGCGGAGAGTTGCGTTTTACTAAACAAAGGCGAGGAATTTCAGCGTTGCCGCTCATCGGCTCTTTGTCCTTGGGGAAAGCATTATGCCAAACATCCTCGACGACCACGCAATCCTCATGGTGCAAATATTTATAGAACAGCCTGGAGAATATGGTCGTATAAGGTTCGATCATGACCAGGCGCCCGCCGGGACGCAACACTCTAGCGATCTCACGAAAAGCGACCAACGGCGACTTCAAATGATGCAATACATCTACAAAAAAAACATTAGCAAAGCTTTGGTCATCGAATGGGAGTCGGTGGGCATCACATACCACTTTTATTCCCGGATAAGGAAAGATATCAGAAGTTGTAACATCTTCAACGACATCAGACAGGAATCCGGGCCCGCTACCAAGCTCCAATGCTGGCCCGGGGATAAGTTCCTGCCGTAAAAGATTGGCAAACACTTCGCGATAATAATAACGGAGCGAGCCCTTTGCAAGATATGTCTTGCGATGATCTTCAACCCAATCAAGTTTATGTTGGTCTTTAAGCATTTTTAACTCCTGGGTTCATAAGTTCATAACTTTAAATAAATTTCAGCTTTTTCGCCGCGATACCGCTCATTTTCAGCAACAAGAAGCCGTCGCGAAAACGGGAAATATTTGTCGTGCCGTAAGTCCTTTCGCCATAACGGACAGGCAGATCAAGAATTTTCAGATTGAGTCTGGCGGCACCGAAAAGAAGATCAAAATCACCAAAGGGGTCAAAGTCACCGAAATAGTTGCGGTTGGCTGCGATCTTCTCATAATCACTCCGCCACAGGACCTTGGTGCCGCAGAGCGTGTCACGAACCTTTTGTCCAAGCAGGTAGCTAAAAAGTTTGGCAAAAAATCGGTTGCCCAACAGGTTGAGAAAACGCATCGCTTTTTCATCCATCGGGTAGATCAGGCGGCAGCCATTGACGAATTCGGCCTTATTGCGCGCCAGCAGGTTAATGAACTTCGGCAAGTCCTCCGGTGCGACTGTAACATCAGCGTCAAGGATGATCAGGATATCGCCTCTGGCGCTGGCAAAGGCGTGGCGAACCGCATCCCCTTTCCCTTTTCCCGGCTGCTGCAAGAAGCGCCAATTCTTTTCCGGATTCCGCTCGATCATCTCCCGGATGCGCTCCGCAGTATCATCCGTGGAATTGCCTTCAATCCATATCACTTCGGAACCGTCCCGCAATGCCGGTAAACGATCGGATAGCTGCTGCAGATGACCAGCTTCATTCCGGCAAGGGATCACGATACTGCAGGTCGGCTCTTTTGCCGGAACACTCGCCTGTTTAATTGGTCGGGCAATGATGCCAAACATCAGGTTCAATTCACTGATCAACGGCAGATTACCGACATAACGATTTATCCACCTCGAAACCGGCCCCAAATTAAAGGGAAAGATTATATAATTGGCGCCGCGGATGATGTCATATTCAGCTGTCTGGAGCATTTCCCTGACAATATCCGAACTCAACCAGTTATTAACGGGGTTCTTGACCTTGAAACCCAGCCACTCCGCGATTTGGAGCGGTATTTGCCAGACCCGGCTGTAGCTGATGACGATTATCCTGGTCCGCGGATGACAGACCGTATGAAGCGCCTCAAAAACCGCCTGAACATCATGCATCTCCGTGATGCTATTGCATAACAAGACCACGTCAAATTTCTCGTTAAGCCCCGTCAAAAGAGCGGGATCCTGCGCATCCCCGACAAAAAAGCTAAGTTCATTATTGGCATGCTTTTTTCGCGCCAGCTCGATCATCCCAGCCGAAATATCGATTCCCACACCCCGGGCGACATCAAGCGAGGCCAGCATGTCGCCGTTGCCGCAGCCGATATCTAAAACTTTTTGGCCGGGAATGATGACCGAGGAGAGAAAACGCTTTAATTCGTTGTAATAACCTTTAGTTCGCCGTTTGCTCTCATCAATTTTTAATGAATTATTATTGTAATAATCCCTGACCTTGGCAACTGTTTTATTTACCACTATTTGTCGCTCCTTTTACGCTTTGGCTTGAATATCGACTTTGCCAATAAGGGTCGTTCTTCAATAGTGCGATCACCCGCCCGATGTCTTCCGGCGTATCAACCGGCTGGGTGATATATTCCGACACGCCGGAAGCGATCGGCAAATCATGCTCGATCGCCCGGAGCATATCTATCCCTTCGATCAGTTCGAGCGGCGTCCGCTCCAGCCGCGTAAATTCCTGAAGAAAGTCACCGCGAAAACCGATGACGCAAGTCTGCCGATAGAAGACCGCTCTTTTTTTGACATCAAAGACCGAAGCCGGTATCGCCTGCCTGGTCAGGTAGATCAGCCGGTTATGGCGGGAAATGACCGCTTTGATCCGGTGATGATTTTGCAGATCGGCCTCATCTGTAATTCTTTCAATCAGATTAGCACACCTGGCCGACGGGTCGTTTTTTAGCTTTTCGATCGTCAGCTCGATCACCGGCGGCGGCATGGCCGGCTCATCCCCCTGGACATTAAGGACCAGATCATTGCCGGAAACATAACCAAGCTGTCTGGCCGCTTCAGCGACCCGATCCACCGCCGAAGGGCACTGGGTTGAGGTCATAACGATTTTAGCGCCAAATTTCTCACAAGCCTGAAGAACTCGGTCTTCACAGACAGCCATGACCACCTCCTCGACCCCTTTGGCCAGCAAAGATCGCCGATAAACGTGCTCGATCATCGGCATCCCATCGATGATAGTCAACGGCTTTTCGGGGAATCGCCAGGAGCCAAGCCTGGCTGGAATAACTATTAATGTGCGCATCAGTTGTTCTCCATTGCGATAATTTTATCTGCTCCCCATTGAGACGTGTATTCTTTATTTGCTCGCTTTAAGACCGCTGCTCTGCTTTCTCCCGCCGCTAAGCCATCTAGGCAGGAGCGCAAATAAGAACCCATTCTCTCTCCCGCCCGGCCGTCCCGATAAGGATCGAGCTTATCACAATACTTTGTCCAATCGCCCAGATCGGGTAAGTCGCCGCGATTATTTTTGTACTTTTTAAGAGCAGCGATCAATTTGTCAACATCATCGAATATTAATCTCCCCTCTCCCCATTTGTAGAACTCGTGGGAACGGAATTTTGTCAGGTCGCAATGAATGCCCCGACAACCGGCTATGGCCGATTCAATGACCGCGGTCGAGATGCCGATCCCAACTGCCATGTCGCCGGCCGCCGCAGCGTCAACAGGCAAACGGCCTATTTCTTTGTTAAAGCGGAAACATCTGCCTGTTGCCATTAATTTATTTAAAGCCGGCAAAACCTGGCCAAGATCAGCCAGAAATTGCGGTTTTTTTGTTTTGATTATTATTCCGATGCTCTCATCTTTCAGTGCCCAGTTGATAAATGCCAGATAATATTTTTCCATCATTTCTTTTGAAAATTGATATTGCGGCCCAAAAACATTGTCGAATAAAGCGATCACGAACGCCGCGCCTTTCGCTCGCAGCTTTTCACGTACCGGCCGGGATCTTTTGAGTATTTCCTTAAAAACCAGATCATTTGGATAACCGGTCACGACATTTGTCGTGATCTTATTAAGGTTGGGCGACAAATAACAATTGGAGCGCGGCGTCCAGCTAAAAAAGACATCTTTCACATGATACCCAAAATACGTTTCTACGTTTAGAAATAACTCTGAGCGCTGCTTGCCAACAGCCAGACCAAGCTGGCCGGCAGCAAAAGCAATTGTTTTAGGGATATGATCGATCCCGCCTTCCCCAATTATGAAATTGATCTTAACGTTAAAGTCTTGATAAAAGGCTCGCCAGTAATTAACTGCTAGGAGCAGCTCTTTTCCCTTGGCCATGATCCATTTATCAACACTATTACCGGGCCTGATCGCTGAAGGGGAGAGTTCCAACCTCTTCGCCGAGCCAGGCCGCCAGACTGGGGCGTTTTTTCTGGCAACCGATCCGCGATTCAACGACACCCAACGCATCCCCATTTTTTCGATCTGATCTAAGACGTTTTCGGCAACCGGCCTACCAGTGACATTGTCCGCCCCTTCAAAATAGACCAGAACCTGGCCCGGATCGATCCGGCTCTTGGCCAACCAGACAAAATCAGACCGCCGCTCGAGATTTAACCCCTCGGCATAAGCGACCGCGAGCACCGGCTTATTGACCGAAGAAAGAGCAGGCCGGTCAGCAGGCTTTATTTCACGAAGAAACCTTAATAACGATCGGCCGATCGCTATTAGGATCGATTGACCGGATTTACGTTCTTTAAAAGTTATTAAATACTCCTGATCGTCCCAGACCCGCCGAAACAGGGCGAAAATCCCCTGATCAGTTGTGAAAACCAGTTCCCGGGCACTTGACGTGGGCTTGTTCCTCTTTTGCCATTTAGCAACGCAAAGATCGCGCGCGATCTGATATATCTCGGTCTTTAACGATTTTTGGAAGAAGACGATTGTTTTATCGCTGGGCAAGACTTGCTCGATCTTTTGATAGATCGGTAATTCAGATAACAGCTTGGACATTTTTAAAGCTAATTCTGAAGCCAGCGTCTCCACTTCATATTTTAATGAAGCGCCGGATTCGCTTTTCATCTCGCCCAGGTCATAAGCCAAAGTCATCTGATTTTATCCCCTAACAAGGCTTCAGCCACTTTAAGGTCGTATTCGGAATCTATATCGAGCGATCTTTCAGCCGGCATCACATACGCCATGGTTTCTTCGGTAACGAACGCTTTCTTTTCCAGCAGCCAATCGACGCGCGCGCAATAAACGGCGCCATTGAGAGTATACGCTTTCGGCAAATCCTGGCGGCGCAGGATAAATTTCTCTGTTGAGATCAAGGGGCGCAAATGATTCTCACGGTCAACGGAAAATGTCCAGTAAAGGCTTTTCCCCGCTTCGACTACCGAGACGCATGAATTTGCTTTTGTTTTAAGGCACATTTCAATGCAACCATCAATATCCGCCGCTGCTCTCAGCGGTGAAGTCGGCTGCAATAAAACAACATAATCGTATTTGTCTTTTAGGATCTTTAAAGCATGTAGTACGACCTCAATCGTCAAAGTGCCATCCCCGGCTAATTCAATCGGGCGCACAAAAGGAACCTCGCAACCGTTATTTCGTGCTACAGCTATAATTTCCTGGTCTTCCGAAGACAGGATCAAACGATCAAGCTGTTTTGACTTTTTTGCCTGCTCGATCGTCCAGACGATGAGCGGTTGCCCGGCGACCTGCTTCAGGTTTTTACCGGGAACCCCTTTGGACCCGCCCCGCGCCGTGATGATGCCGAGAATTTTACTCATGATTGCCTAAAACCCCGGAAAGATTGATCTTTTTCCAGATATAATTTTTTAGCGGTCTCTCTGGCCTTGATCCTTTGATGGGAGTAATAATTCTCGATCAGTTGGATGTTGGCGTCATGGAGCGCCCGCAATACTTCATCCTCGGTCATCTCGGTAAAATTAACCGACAACAGATCGGAATTAGTGTGTTTATTTTCATAGAAGTCGGCGCAATCCTTGAGCAGCCCTTTTTCGATCGCGTAATAGTACAACGGAGAGCCCGGGTAAGGCGTGACTGGTCTGATCGTCCGCAGCTGCGAATGGTCGTCGTATTTCAATAAAAACTCCATCCCCAGGCGCAGCGACTCGGCATTCTCGCCGATATTACCAAAAATAATATTATAGCCCGGGCTGATCCCGGCCGCCAAAGTGTTTTCTATCCCTGTAATAATTTGCTTGACGGTCAGAGCCTTATTCATCGCCCGCAACGCTTTTTCATCCATTGATTCAATTCCATAATTAATAAAAACACACCCGGCTTCCTTCATCAGCTTTAGAAGATCGGGCTTGGCGTAATTCAATCTGCCGTTGCAATCCCATTTAATGTTCAACTGCGCTTTTATGAATGCCCGGCAAAGCTCTTCCGTCCTGGCGACCGAGGACATCAGCAGCTCATCGCCAAAGGCGATATAAGTAATGCCGAATTTCCTTTTCAGCAATTCGATCTCCTCGATGATGCTGTCGCTCCGTCGCGGCCGGAAACCCTTGTCCATCCGGTAGCAGAAATTGCATTCAAAAGTACAGCCCCGCCCGGAAAGGATCGGCATGACAAAGTCGGCATTGGTCGCGTGGGGCATCCGCAGCAGCCGATAATATTCTATTGGGAAGAGCTCATAAGCCGGGAACGGGATGGAATCTATATCTTCGATCAGGGGCCGGCGTTCGTTAACAACAACCTTGTCGCCCTCCCGGGAAGCGATCCCTTTGACCTCCTTCAGCGGCAATCGCTGCGCCACCGCTTCTAACAATTCGATTATCGTTCTTTCGCCTTCGCCGATGACCACCGCGTCAGCGCCGGTCTTTTTCAAGAAGTACTCCGGCTCCGGTGAAGGACCGTGGCCGCCGATGATGTAAAAAGGCCGGTTCTTAGCGCGGTTGATCGCCTCGGATATTTTCAGCAATTTCCTGTATTGGTAATAGCCGCCGACCACGCTGACACCGATAAAATCATACCGGTTCTTATCAAGATGGGCCTGAAGATGCGATTCGGGATAATGATGCTGATCCTGGCTATAAATCTCTACTTCGTGGCCGGCTTTAAGCAACACGGCGGCAATATACCCCAAACCCTGGGGGAACCAGTGAATATAGGAGTCGTTATCATAAACTACCAGTAAAACTCTCAAGCCATTATCTCCCTCATGCCGGAAGCAAGTCTCCCAGCGTCTTTATTATTTCCGACTTATTTAGCTGTTCGGCGCTGGCTGAATTGTAATCGGCTGACGGGCTGCTTGACTTCTTGTCAAGCATCCCGGGCAAAATTGTGTACATTTTACCGTCATCAACGGCATTGGTCATTTCAATGTGCGTCATCAACTCTTCGTGGAACTTTTCTCCCGAACGCATACCGATCTCCTTAATTTCGATCTTTTTGGGGTCATGACCATACCTGCCAGCCAGCATTTCGATCATCGCCTCCGCCAAAACTCCGACTTTGACCGCCGGCATTTTAAGGATAAAGATCTCTCCACCTTTGGAGCCGACCGCGGCGTTCAAGATCAGTTCTACCGATTGCGCTATGCTCATGATAAACCGGGTCATGTTGGGATCGGTTACCGTCACCGGCCCACCCCGTTTGATCTGATCCAAAAATATCGGGACGACTGACCCGCGGGAAGCCAGCACATTGCCGAAGCGGACGCAGGCAAAAGCCGTTCGGCCCAAACCCTTATAATTATTGGAGGAGATGGTGATCCTTTCGGCCAGTAATTTGGTGGCCCCCATGACATTGATCGGATTGACTGCCTTATCAGTGCTTATATTAATGACCTTCCCGACGTTCTGGAATAAGGCCTCTTTGATCACATTCTGTGTTCCGATAACATTTGTTTTCACAGCTTCAAATGGATCAAATTCACAAGCGGGCACATGCTTGAGCGCGGCAGCGTGAAAAACTATATCAATTGAGTCCATCGCCCATTTTAAACGCTCTTCATCACGGATATCGCCGAACAAGAAACGCACTTTGCCTTTGCTGCCGTATTTCTGAGACAAATTAAATTGGGCATCCTCATCATTGCTGAATACTCTGATAACGGAAGGTTCATATTTAATGACCTGCCGGACGATCTCGCTGCCGATCGAACCCGTTCCCCCCGTCACCAGGATCTTTTTGCCGGAAAAGTAATCCTTCATTTTTTCACTCCTTGCAGCGCCGCTTTAAGCGCTTTGACGACTTGATCGATCTGACTTTCTGATAAACGGTTAAAAAACGGCAGCGCGATCGTCCGATCAGCGACCGCTTCAGTGATCGGGAAATCACCTCTTTTAAAACCGAATTCTTTTTTGTAAAATGGCTGTAAATGGATCGGCGGGAAATAGGCGCTGCAGCCGATCCCCTTGGCCCGCAATTCCAAGATTATCCGGTCGCGCTGGGCAGAAGAGAATTCATCGGCCAACCGCACGACATAGACAAACCAGCTTCGTTTAATGCCAGCAGTTTCTCTCGGCGGCAGGATCAACCCCTGAATACCTCTCAATTTTGCCTCATAAAGATCCGCCGCTCTTTGGCGACGTTTTAACAGTTCAGCGATCCTTTTCAACTGGGCGATCCCGAGCGCGCAGTTAATGTCGCTTAAGCGGTAGTTATAACCCAGCCGGCTGTGCGCCAACCAACCCATACCATCATCCCGCCCCTGATTACGCATGCTTCTCGCCAACAATGCGATCTTTGCGCTGTTAGTCGCGATCAAGCCGCCTTCGCCGGTGGTCATCTGTTTGTTGGGATAAAAAGCGATAACAGAACAGTCGCCGAACGTTCCGGCTTTCCGGCCGTCAATCTCTGCCCCCACCGCCTCACAGGCATCTTCGATCACCGACAAACTATGTTTATTGGCGATCGCCATGATCTTTTTCATGTCGCAGGGATAACCGAAAACATGGACCGGCAGGATCGCTTTGGTCTTTTTGTTTATCTTGCCAACGATCTTCTTGACATCGATATTGAGAGTGTCGGGATCGATATCGACAAAGACAGGCCTGACCCGTTCAAACAGCAGACAGTTAGCGGAAGCGATAAAACTAAAAGGGGTAGTAATGACCTCATCATCATCTTTTAGACCCAGCGCTCTGACGCAAAGATGGAGGCCGCTGGTCCCGCTGTTGACGGCGACCGCATGTTTAACACCCAAATAGGCCGCGAATTTATTTTCAAATTCCGGCAGTTTCGGCCCCAGGCTTAAGTTCGGTGTCCTTAAAACAGCCAGAACAGCTTCTCTTTCGCTGTCAGTAATATCCGGATTTGATAATGGTATTTTCATTTCTTTCCCAGCTTTTTGACAACTTTGGCCGGCACGCCGAAAGCCACGCAATTGTCCGGTATATCCTTATTGACGAAAGAAAAAGCGCCGACAATTGAATTCTTGCCAACTGTAACCCCCGGCATAACTACGCAGTGACTGCCGAGACAACTGTCTTTCTTAAGCCAGACTTTCCCATTTTTGCCGTCGATCGTGGAAACAGAATAGATAGAACAATGCGAGCCGACCTGGACTCCGGCCTCGATAACTACTCCGTTCTTGGCGTTGATATATGTAAATGCCCCGATATCAGTCTTGTTGCCAAGCACCAAGTTATTCGCATGCTGGATCAGCCAGTTATATTTGGTTAATTTACCCTCTTTAATCGCAGGCAAACGCCATTTCTTAAATCTTTCCGCCATGATCATCTCCTAATAGGTTATTTGTTTTTGTAAAAAATCACGGTCTATCCCGATCTTGCTTAAAACTGCCGCGATCTTTTCACCGGCGCGGCCACTACCGTATGGATTGACGCAATGATCGATCTGCCGGTGAAACTTATCATCAAATAAGGCTCGTTTGATTGCCTTTATTATTGCTGATTGCTTATGCGGCACATCGATAACATTCTTCCCCCGCTCTCGCCCCGCTTGCCTGATCCCGATATTAACCACCGGCAGTTTAAATAAGGGGGTTTCGATGATCCCGCCGCTGGAATTGCCGACCAGAACTGAAGTATATTTTAACAGACTCAGGTAGACTCTGCGCGGCAGATTTTTAAAGAGCCGGATATTGTCGACAGTTCTTAGTTTTTCGATCTCTCTGATTATGGTCCTGCCGCCTGCGTCAGAATTAGGATAGATCACTACCGTTGGCAGATTAAACTGTCTAACCGCAGCGATCGTCCCCTTGATCTGTTCCCCGGCTTGTTCTATTTGGGTCGTGACCGAATGCTGCAGCAGCACCAGGACTGGTTGAGTAAAATCAAAACCTATTTCAGCCGCTAACGCTTTTTTTGATAATAATGGCTCATGCAAAACCGTATCCAATCCGGGGGCACCAACCAAAAAAACACGCTTTGGCTCTTCCCCCAGCTTAATTATCCTCTCCTTACTTTCTTTTGATGCCGGAAAATGGATATGAGCCAGTTTGGTGATCGCGTGCCTGGCCGACTCATCAAGGCCGGCCATGCTGATATCCCCACCATGGATATGGGCAACGGCAATATTCATATAAGCGCTAGCGATCGACGCCGCCAAGGCCTCGGTCCGGTCACCCAAAACCAAAGTGACATCCGGCCTTATCGAGCTCAGGGCGGCCGCCAGCCCCGTAATGCCACGGCCGATCGCTTTAGCCATGGCTGCTCCGTCATTGTTAGCCGGGTCCATTTTCACTTGCTGATCGATCCGGAAGCCATCTTGTTGGATCAAGCCGGCCGTCCGGCCAAATTGAGAGGAAAGGTGCATGCCGGTCGCGATCAATGATAGTTTGAGCTCAGGCCGGGCCCTGATCGCCAACATAACCGGCTTTAACAGGCCGTATTCGGCCCGGCTACCGGTCACCACGCAAATCTTTCTTCTCTGTTTCATGTTGTCAACAATTCCGCCTGCCAAATGATCAACTTTTTCCCGTCTTTTTCAAGGTAAGCGCCCTTGTACGGTTTCGAAAGGGCTTTGATCTTAGCGTAAATATCGTTGAGACTTTCTTTTTCCAAATCGATCCTGTTGTCAGCCAATTTCGGTTTTTTGAAAACCACCGCTTCCCTTCCATCTTGGGGGGTTCGCGACGCCTGGCCGGCGATAATTAACGGCAAATATTGCCTGATAATCTTTTTACCGGCTCTGATCACTTTTTTATAAACAGTCGCCGCATCATCAACCTCACCAATCTTGAATTTTTCTTGAGCGATAATATCGCCGTCATCAAGCCCGGTCCCGGGATAAAACATGGTCAGCCCTGACTCCCTGACGCCTGTCAGGATGGAATTAATGATCGGCGCCGGGCCCCGGCCAAAAGGGAGCAGCGTCGGATGAAAACCAATCACGCCTCGCGGCGGTATTTTCAGCACTTCGCCGTCAACGACCTGGCGCCAGCCGCACATCACGACCAGATCAGGCGCCAATTCTTTAAGCAGCGCTTTTTCTTTGTTGATCTCGGAAACTTGATGGACTTTAACGCCAAAATTTTGCCAGCTTTTGGCCGGTACACCGTCATACATGATCGTGGCCGCGGTCTGGTCAAGGGTGATGACCGCGTTTAGGTCAAAGCCTTTGACCTTAATCGCTTCTTTCAACAACTCCAAACCCAGTTTATTGGCTGACAACCAGACAGTTTTCATTTTCCTATCTCTGGATCTCCCTGATCAGCATAAAGGCCTCGGCATAATCAGCGCAAATCTCCAAGCCCCGCTTCTTGGCCAGCGTGATCAGGCCTTCGGCATTGCGCGGGTGCGGCGGCGCTTTAACCTCCGAGGCATAAATCTCGAAGGCTTTGATCTTTTGCTCGATCTGCCGTTCGATCCCGACCCAAACGTTCGGGACAAAAGCCCGGTTATTCCATTCGGTTTCGGAGAGGGTCTCGTAACATAACAATTTAATGGTCTTCGGCGGCCGGGTCCCAACGGCGCAAGCCCGATAAATCAAAGTATGGTCATAATTAAGATCACCTTCAAAATGGGTATAAACGATCGACGGCTTAACCTGGTCGATCACAACCGCGATCTTATTGTTCAATTCGCCGTGCGGCAGCGTATTGAGCTTGACCGTTGGCTGATCGAGATTAAAACGGCCGGCGATCCCTAATAGCTTGTCCACTTGCGCCTGTTCGACGATCTTCTGCTCGATATAGTCCTTCGACCATTCCGGCTCATAGGCACTAGTCACCAGGCAAACATAAACTTTATCTCCGGCGGCAACATGTTTCAAAACCGTACCGCCGACGCCCAATACTTCGTCATCGGGATGGGCCGCTACCACCAGGACATTTTTCATGTCGCCACCTGCTTCCAATTTAATAACGAATCTTTTCTGATGTTGCGCCGGGCGGTCCGGCCGATCATTTTTGGCAGATCTTTCGGTTTGATCCCGGTTCCCGGCCGTTTGATGGCTAGCAGTTCCCTGGTCAGCTTAGTCCCGCCGGGAATATCGCGGGCGGCAACTAGGCTTTTTCGGGTGACTTTTGCGACCGCCCGCTCTGACCGCCGCGGTTCTTTTTTCCCGTTCCCCAGGGCCGCCTCAACTTGCCGGACCGCCGAAATTAGGGCGGCTAATTCTTTCGGTTCCAGCGAAGCCTGGTGGTCCGGCCCCGGCAGAGTTTTATCGAGCGTAAAGTGTTTCTCGATGATGGCGGCGCCAAGCGCCACAGCCGCCACGGCAATCCCGATCCCTTCGGTATGATCGGAGTAGCCAACCGGGACATTAAACTCTTTGCTCATCGTCGCCATCGCCCGCAGATTGACATCAACCGGCCTGGTCGGGTAATTGGAAGTACAGTGCAGCAAGGCCAATTGATAGCTTCCCGCTGATCTCACGCACTCAACCGCCGACCGGACCTCCGCCAAAGTCGCCATCCCGGTTGAGAGAAGCAACGGTTTTCGATAAGAAGCGATCTGCCGGAGAAAAGGGAGGTTGGTCAAGTCACCGGAACTGATCTTGAAAGCCGACAGACCTAAGCGGTTAAGCAGGTCGGCGCTTTCCAGGTCGAACGGCGTCGAGAGGAACATTATCCCCCGCCGCCGGCAATAGGCGGACAACTTGCGAAAATCAGCGCCGGACAGCTCCAGTTTTTTAAGCATCTCCTGCTGGGAGCCGCCCGCGGTCGTTCTTTTCTGATAACCGGCCTTAGGCGCGGTCATCGTCGCCAGCGCCGCCGCCCGGAAGGTCTGGAACTTAACGGCATCGGCCCCGGCCGCTTTGGCCGTGTCGATCAGTTTTTTGGCCGCGTTAAGGCTCCCGTCATGGTTGACCCCGGCCTCCGCGATGATAAAGACCGGTTGATCGAACCCGATCTTCCGATCGCCGATCTTGATCATTTTGACGCCCGATTTAGCTTTCACTTTTGATCAGTTCTCCGATCGTCTCGGGGTTCACCGCCTCGATTATTTGGCCGTCCCGCAGCTCGATAATGCGGTCCGCGTCCTTAATCGCGCTTTTCCGGTGGGTGACAAAAATGACCGTCTTCCCCTCTTTCCGGACCAGCCGCAAAACCGTCTGCATGACATTTTCTTCCGTCTGGTGATCGAGCGCGCTGGTCGCTTCGTCCAAAAACAAGATTTCGGGATCGCGCAGAACCGCCCGGGCGATGCTGATCCGCTGTCGCTGGCCGCCGGAGATCTTCATCCCGTCGTCCGCCAGGATATAATCCAGGCCGCCCGGCAGGGATTCGGTAAACTCCAGCATGTCCGCCTTGGCCAGCGCTTTTTTGATCGCCCCGTCGTCAAATTCTTTCCGGCCAAAAAGAATGTTGGCGCGGATCGTGTCGTTGAACAAGAAAGTCTCCTGCCCGACGTAGCCGATATGTTCGCTAAGGGAGCGGGCCGAATATGACTGGAGATCTTTCCCTTCCACCAAGATCTTACCGGCGGTAGGGCTTAATAAGCCGGCCAGCAGATCAAGTAAAGTGGTCTTGCCGGAACCTGAAGGGCCGATTATCCCGATAAATTCTCCGCGCGCGATAGAACAATTAAGGCTTTTAACCGCGGGTTTCTTGGAATTAACGTAAGAGAAAGTCAGATCTTTCAAATCAATGCTGGTTGAAAATTTGTCCAGCCGCTCGATCCCATCAAAAGGCTTCCTTTGCTCCGCTTCCTGGATCGCAATATAAGCCGCCTCCGCGTTCGGCAGCATCCCCATCAAGGTCATGCCGTATGTGCTCAATTGCTTTAAAGAAGGCATGATCTTTAAAAGAGAATAAGCAAAAACGCCCAACATCGGAATACTGCCGATGATCCCGCCCTTAGTGCCGGAATAATATAGGACCATGACGCACAAAAAAGAAATGTAAACCAACTCCAGCAGGCTGCTGGGAATGCTGCCGATCAGTGTATCTTTTAGCGCGTATTGATAAAATTTCCTGACCTCTTTGCTGAACAATTCCACCCAATGCCCAACGGCGCCGTGCAATCTGATGCTTTTGATCCCTTTTAAGGCGTTCATGGCGTGGATCGTTTGGTTCGAAGCGCTGATCGCCCGGCCGCTGCCGGTGCCATAGGAGACATTTTGCGCGACACTTTTTGTGATCAAATAATAAACGTAAGAAGTGACCAATAAGATGCCCGTAATCAGCGGGGAAACCACGAAAAGAACAGCCATCATCATAAGTATTTTTAATAATTCCACGAGCATCAGGGGTATTGTGTTAACAACTTTGCTGACGTAGCCAGGGGCGGTTAAAAGACGGAAAGCCAGATCACCCTTTTCGGTGTTCACCAAAAACTGATAATCGGCTGTCAGCAAAGCGGACATCATCTTGATCTGTGTTTCTTGGAAGATATTATTGGCCACAACCCAGGCCAACAATGAATTGCCGTAATTTAAGGCGATTTTAATAATGGTCACGGCCAAGAGAAAAATGATCGTTACGTATAAGGGGGTTAAGGAAGAATGGGCGGTCGCCCAAGCTATCGCGGCATCCACATATTTATTGCTCCCCCCCTCCACCGCAGAAGCCGGCATAATGACCAACAAGACCGGATAGATCGCGACGGCCGAAAGACTCTCAAAAAAAGCGGCAAAAAAGCTCAGGATTGCGACAACCGTCAACACTTTCCATTTCTTGGCCATGAAATATTTTAGGGTCTCTACCGATCTGCCGGTGATTTCCAATTGATTCTCCTAAAAAAATAATTGAGGTTGACGCTAAGCATTTCCGGTCATTTTTTCTTCTCTAATTCCAGGATCACTTTCTTGTAGGCCCGTTTCACTTTTTCCGGCAAGGTCGGGCTTAACACGCGGAGGATCTCCCGGCCCATCACCCGGTATTGCCCGCCGATCTTGGCTACCCGAAGCACTCCCTGCCTGATCAGGCGGCGAAAAGTGGAATCGGAGATCTTTAAAATAGAGATAGTTTCTTGCGGCGTATAGACACTATTTTCATCAACAACCATAATATATTAAGTATAGCAAATAAGCAGAGTTTGTCAAGAGGTCAAATATCTAGTCAAAACTTGTCAATTGGTGTTTTTCGGCCAAAGTTATTAATTCCTTTGCCAGTATTTCCGGAACAGGAATCCCCTTCAAGGAGCGCTCCGCAAAACAGCGCTTTTCCGGATCACCCGGAGCCATGACCGGAAAATTCTTGTCCTTCGCCGGTTCCCGGCGGAGTTCATCCATCATTGTTTTTAGCCGCTTTTTGAAGACTTTCGGCTCCTCAAAAGCATCGATCCTGATCGCCATAAAAAAGTGACCCAGCCGTCGTTTATCACTTAGCGGCGTGCCGAACATCCGGCTGACGTTTTGGCCATAGGGAGCGCCGGTCAAAAGGCCGCAGAGGATCTCGACCATCATGCTCAAGCCGAACCCTTTATACCCGCCGATCGGCAGGAGACTGCTTAGTTTGTTCGGATCAGTTGTCTCGTCACCATTTTCATCCACTCCCCAGCCGGGCGGCATTTGCTTTCCTTGTTCCTTATATTGCTGGACCTTATTGAAGTTTGTTACTGTTGTCGCCATGTCCAGACAAAACGGCTCTTCCCCCTCGCACGGCGCGACCAGGCAGATCGGATTATTCCCCAGGAACGGCCGCAAGCCGCCGTAAGGAAGGACATGGGCGGTCGCGTGGGTAAAACTTAAGCCGATCATCTCTTCCCGGGCCGCCAGGTGGGCATAATAGGCCGCCGCGCCAAAATGGCTGGAATTGTGGACGGCGACCGCGCCGATCCCGTTCGTCCGGGCGATCCCAATCGCTTTCAACATTCCTTCGGCCCCGGCCGCGTGGCCGGGGGCATGATCGCCGTCAAGTTTGCCGGTTGAAGGGGCGGTCAGTTTAAAATCATATTTCGGCTCTCTGTTCAACCGGCCGTGGATAAAGCCTTGCAGATAATGAGGGAACAATCTGATCCCATGAGAATCGACCCCCCGCAAGGAAGCCTGGACTATCCCTTCAACTAAAAACCCGGCAACATCAGCCCGGACATTTTCTTTCGCTAAAATGCTCAAAAACAATTCTTTAATTTTTTTATCGGGAACCAGTCTTTCTTTCATTGGTTTTTCCTTTCCGACCAATTTTTTACCAACTGTTCGGCCAACCGCAACCCTGCCTCATCCCGGACCTCGAGCGGAGCATAGGGGTCATTGACTTCAACAATACCGACCTTTTCTCCCAGGAGCCGCCCTTCTCTTAAAAACAGCGGATGGGTCGCGCAGGCCAGACCTTTGATGCTGATATAGACGGGCTCCTTGAATTTTCTCGGAACAAAACCGGCATCAACCTGCTTCAAACCATCAGCTTCCTTGACCCAACAGGAACCAAATTCCGTTCTGGCCGCGACCACGCTGTCCAACCCCTCTTTAACCAACCGCATGATCAACTGGTCAAGAAACCCTTTGGGACGGAAAGGGAAAGTGACCTCTAAGGTGACAATAATATCCGCCATTATCCCCTTGTTCTCCATGGCCATGACCGCGTGTTGAAAAACGCTTTCGAGGCCCACATGCTCCGCGGAGAGGGAGCTGTCCCTCATAAAGGGGACGCTGGCGCCTAATTTCTTCGCCAGGTCGGCGTGTTCTTCTGAATCGGTGTACACGATTGTCTGTTTGACAAATTGGGACTCTTTAGCGCTGTTAACCGTGTATTCCAGCAATGGCCGGCCTCCCAGTGAAAAACTTTCACCTTTGACCGGGACCAAGGCAACAATATTAAGGTCTTTGAGTTGCAGGTGATTGAAGCGGCGGCCATCCTCGCCATTTAGATTCTCGATGATCTTGACCACGTTGGTACAACGTTCTTTGTTCTGGTTCTGGTGGATCCCATGCCAATGATAGACACTCGCTTCCGGCTCATAGATGATCTTATAGCCGGCTTTGAGGATATCCCTCGCCCAAAGCCGATCTTCAATATTGGAAATCTTCTCATCGAACGGTATTTTTTCCCAGATATCCCGGCGGATCATGCTGTTAGCGTTGTGGAAAAAACTGTCTTTGAGCTGAACCTTCTTGTCCAGACCGAAAACCGTTATCAGGTCGCGCTTATCGGTGTCTGGGGTAAAAGACATCGGCTCCTGCCGCCCGTAAACTCCGGCCACTGTATCGTCGCTAAAGTTGCGGAGGAGGTTCCCCAGCCAGCGGCTGTCGACCGGGATGCAATGGGCGGAGAGGCAGACGATATAGTTGCCGCTCGAATTTTTTATCCCGATATTGATCGCCTTGCCCGGCAGGAAGTCGTCGATCGAGACGATTTTGACCGGGAAGGCCTGGGCTTTTTTAACGGTCTGATCACTGCTCTTATTGTCGACCAGGATCACCTCGAAGTCCTGATAATCCTGCTTGAAGACCGCCTGCAGGCAGGCGCCGATCCATTTTTCCTCGTTATAGGAACGGATAATTATCGAAATATTTTTGTTGTTCATAACAGCCCCTTTTCCTTTAATGATTTTGACAAAACTTCGGAAAAAAGGCAACAACCCAACTCGGTAAAATGCATTTTATCCAAAAAATACTTTTCGTTGAACGGCAATGCTCCATTTAGATCGACAAAGAACGAATGAGGGTGCTTTGCCACAACCAACTTCATTATCACATGCAGTTTCCTCATGTATGCATAATATGGCCCACCCTGGATAATTTCCGGAACGAAAACTACTTTTGCCCCCAATATATTGCCAACGTTACAGATGCCTTCATAACGCATCTCAATAGCCGCTTCATAATCGCGGTTGCAGCGAGCCAAACCTTTTTCTGGGAAGGTCACCTTGTTGCCGTAAACTGAAGTTAGTCCGCCATTCGCCTGCCAGCAGCGCCTTGAGTCGAATACTCCCCGCTTGAAGACCGCGCTTGAGAACTGACCCATCAAATTGGCATAATCAGGAAAAGCCCACTCTTCCGAAGGTTCCCCATTATAAAGCGGCGTCAGGTCATTCTTCGACTGATAGACAATTATAAGATTCGGCTTAAGCAGAGGCGCCCAGCTGATCAGCCTGGTCAAACTTTGGAGCGTATTCCAGCCACCGACACCCGCATTGGCAACAACACAATCATTAGATATTGCCAGCCGGCTTGGCCATGGGCTGTTTAATTCATACAGGCCTGTGCAATAAGTTGTGCTGCCACCAAAGCAATATATTTTCTGTTTTCCGGCGGCCACCGCAAAAGATTTGATGACCGAGTCAGCCTCATCAGTTTTCCTGAACCCTTCGACCGTATGCAGTTTCATTCCCGACCTGTTCTCATAGCCAGGGTTCAAGGCCCAATTTGTCATCGGATGGGGAGCGTAAATATAATGTTTGCCGATACCAGATTGGTCATGGCCGGAATAAACGATCAATTTCTTGAGGTTAGGCGCCCGCAAGAGCCTGATCTCTCTTTTCACGACCGAAACAAACCAACTAAGCCAACGGATAAATGTCTTCATCGACAGCTCCTCCGGTTTCGATCAAAACGTTCTTATCGCTTATTCTCGGCCTGGTTAGCCTGAACGTGTCTTTATCAAAGGGCTCTTTCCAACCGGAAGCAAAGAGCTTATTCCGCTGCTGCCGTGAAATAAGACTGATGATCCCGGCTAAACCCAACCACCAAAGCAAGCCGGCCCTTCCCCATTTAGCATGAACCTGCTCCGCTTTTACCCCCAGGAACGATTTGTTAATCAAATGACAATCCTGCCTTGAATTCACTTTCGATCAATTGCTTTTTCTGCTTTTGTTTGTCTAAAATGAACCGTTCCAAGACCAAATAATCCATCTCGGTGTTCATAAAACAACGCAAAGCATCGATTGGCGCGCCAACGATCGGCTCGCCGCGGACATTAAAAGAGGTATTGACCATAACAGGACACCCGGTCTTTCCCTTAAATGCCTCCAAAAGTCTATGCAAATATGGCCCCCTTTGCCTGTCGACTGTTTGGACCCTAGCCGAACAATCAACATGGGTCACTGCCGGGATTATCGACCTGACTTTGTTTATTGAGCCGATACCGGATCGGTCATTATCATATCCAGGAACCAGCTTTGCCGCAGCCACCTGAGCCGTAATAAGCATATAAGGGCTTTCTGTCTTGATCTCAAACCACTCTGCCGCTTCTTCCGCCAGAACAACCGGGGCAAACGGTCGAAATGATTCCCGGTATTTTATCTTCAAATTCATCTTTTTTTGCATGTCAGGATCGCGCGCGTCGCCGATTATGCTCCGGGCACCCAGCGCCCGCGGTCCAAATTCCATCTTTCCTTGGAAGATGCCGATCACCTTGCCGCCAGCAATTAAATTGCAGAGGCGAGCCGGCAATTCACTTTCGCCGACTTCATCATAAACAAAACCGTGCAGATCAAGAATTTTTTTGATCGTTTCTCCGGAAAAAGCCGGCCCCAAAAATGATCCCTTCTGCGAGTCATTTTTCCCATCGGCCTTTCGTTCTCTGCCAAACAGATTATAATGAGCCAACAGGGCGGCGCCTAGCGCTCCTCCGGCATCGCCGGCAGCGGGCTGTATCCATAGATCCTCAACAATATCAGATTTCAATAATTTACCATTAACAACACAATTCAAGGCAACACCACCAGCCATGGCCACTTTTTTCTGCCCGGTAAGCCTGACCGCCTGCCTGACGATCTTTCCCATTATCTCTTCAACCACTTTTTGAATCGAACTCGCAACATCGGCATCCCGTTCCGTCAGCGGCCCTTCCGGCCGTCTCTCAGGCGCGTTAAACAACCGCTGGAAATTTCGGCTGATCATCCTTCGTCCGGTCATAAAATCAAAATATTCCGTATTCAGCTTTATCGAACCATCATCATTTATCTCAACCAATTTGTCTTTGATCAAATTGGCGTATTTTGGCGTGCCATACGGGGCGAGTCCCATCACCTTATATTCACCGGAGTTCACCTTAAAACCCAGGAATTGGGTAAAGGCACTATAAAGAAGGCCGACGGAATGGGGGAAACGCTGTTCTTTGAGCAGTTCTATCTTAGCCCCTTCGCCCAGGCCAATGCTTGAGCAAGACCATTCACCCATCGCATCTACCACAATGATAGCCGCTTTCTCGAATGGTGACGGGTAAAAGGCCGAAGCAGCATGGCTGAGATGGTGACGGGAAACAAAAATCTCGCCCTTGAAAGCCGGCAGCTTAGTGGCGATGATCTCTTCGAGAAAATATTTCCTGGCCAGGAAATCACGAACTTTCCCCGCATTAGCTTTAACTCTTAACGGTGCGAAAGCGGTCAGCGTTTCAATTAACCGATCCAGTTTAAGTTGTGGTTCATCATAAAAGGCAATTGTATCGATCTCTGCCGCTCCCACGCCTCGTTGTTCAAAACAAAAATTAATGGCGTTCACCGGGAAGGAACTGTCAAATTTAGTTCGGGTAAAGCGCTCTTCCTGGACGGCCGAGATTATTTCACCGTCTTCAACAAGCACCGCCGCTGAATCATGAAAAAACGCCGATATCCCTAGGACTAATGGTTTTTTATTCATCTAAAACCCCTTAATAACGTACGAAGAATTCTTAACCAAACAGGATTACTCCTTCGCCAATCCCTCTCGACTGCTATTAAATAATCCTGGGTTTCTTCTCCCCGGTTGACCTTGCCGGGAGTTTCGCTCGCGAGCTCATCGTTTCTTTTGAATATAGCACGAATAAATTCATCAGCTTTAACCGCGGTCAGGCCATTCCGCTTGGTGAATTCCTTTAATGTCCTCAATTCAAAACAAAAATTATGTTCGAGCTGTAAAAACGACAAGAAATCGTTGCCGCTGACCAGCCATTCGTCGGATATTTTATCAGCCCGCGTTCGGCTCCAATGTTTTACCCCCGGGACTTCAATATAAATGCTGCCGGTCGGAGTGATCAGTTCTTTCGCCTGCTGCAAAGCCAGATCAACATCCGGCATATGCTCAAGACAGTGGGAAAAGATCAGCAGATCGGCCTTCAACGACAGCTTCTGGAGCGATTCGATCCCACCGGATAAAAGCTCCATTCCGGCCGCTCTCCCCGCTCCCAGCCTGTCTTCGTCAAAGTCGCAACCGTAAACCTGACAGCCGGCCTGATGGAAAGGATAAAGATTACAGCCATCGTTGCAGCCAACCTCCATGACGACACCTGTCTTTTTAAAACCTTCGCCCAGCGCGTCTTTTATCCATTGAAATCTTTTCCAGGCATACGCCCCCGGAGCGGTACGATCGGCAAACATCCGGGCAGCGCTCCGCCCGTCATTCTTCAGTTGATTGCAATATTTAGCGTAATAGCGATCTGCCCCCTTATCACTGAAATAGGCGGAGGAGAAAACTAGCCCGCAGTTGTCGCAGATCACGGTTTCCAGGGGCAAACCGAGCCGGTCTTTTAAAGCGACAACCGTTACTTTTGTTGCTTGACATAAGGGACAGGCGGCAAAAGCCAGCCGTTCGATCTCCCCATTTTTTAGCGCTTCCCCGACCACCCCAGCCGCCGCTCTGGTGATCCGACTTTCCCGGTAGAGCGGACGTCCGTTAGCCTTAAATCGGTTCGACAGCAAGGCGAGTTTCTTTTCAAGCATCCCCAGCAACCTCGTCATAGCGCAGATCATAATTACCAAGTTTTTCTTTACCGACCAGAAGCGCCTCCACCATTTTCAGATCGTCTTCGGTCTTAATAATCAGAGCTGACTCTTTACTAACCGGATAATAACCCATTTTGCCGCAAAACAGGGCATAGCCTTTTTCTTTATATGTCTTTTGAAAAGTCTTATTGCGCCACATCATCACGGAATAAACAAAACGCTGGACCGGTATTAAATCCTGAGTCCTGGCAAATAGACCGTCTTCCTGGAAATTGAGCGGCTGTCCGTCATACAGACAATGCACCTGCTCCTCCCGCACCGTGATCAGACCATCCAGTTTCTTTTCTTGAAAATAACGGACGACAGCACGGACCTCTTCCCCGCTCTGCAGCGGCGAAGTTGAATTAACCCAGACAGTGATGTCGGCCGGATGATGTTCCATAAAATCAAAAACAACATCGTCGGACTTGGCCTCGGAGCTCCCCAACTTTTCCGGGCGGTGGTAAAATTCTACCCCGTACCTTTCAGCAATCCCGGCAAAAACCTCGTTTTCCGAATTCAATATTATTTTATCAAATACACCGGATTTTTTGGCCGCCGCGATCGGGTAATAGATCATCGGTTGCCCGTTGATCAGGGCTAAGTTCTTTTTGGCCAGACGGGTACTCCCCATTCTGGCCGGGATCATCGCGACTATTTTTTCCTTGCCGGTCATAAATTTACCCAGGCTCCATTACGTTTCAGGCTCTGATTGGCCGCTTCGACCACCGCGGTCGAAACCAGCGCTTCCGAGAAAGTCGGCCTTTTCCCTTCCAATTTCTCCGGCGAAGTTTCTCCATCAATAATTCCGCGAACATCGCTTACGAACTGGAGAATACTCTCAACCCCATAACCGCGAAAGGTCGTTTCGCCCTCCCCATTCGCGTAAAAAGCCGAGAAATCAGGATTCGGTTCTTCGATCCCGGCCGCGTCGGTCACCAGACAGATCCCCCGTTTTTTCTGGTCCGCTTCATAGCGCCCTTTTGTCCCGATCACTTTGATCTTCTGATCGGACATCGCCGATGTCCCCTCGGGATCGATCCAATTGACCAGGATCGCGCTGGTGAACCGGCGACCGTTCGAACTTTTCCATTCGATCAAACATTGGATCGAATCGTAAGTATCGACCCCTTTGGCCCGAAGAAAATTCTTCTGGCCGACGGCCATGACCCGTTGCGGCAGAGCCCGGGTGGCGAAATAGATAATATCGACGTAATGGACGCCGAGATATTGGAAAATATTACTCTTGGTCGCCCAGCTTTTAAAGACCCCCAGCGGGATGTTTTTTCGCTGGCTGTATTCGACAATAAAGTAAAGCGGATCGCCGATCTTCCCTGAGCCGATCGCTTCTTTCAGCTTTAAATTCGAACGGTCATAGCGCTTGTGGAACTCGACCGCGCCATAAACATTTTTGGCGCGCTGAAGCTTGACGAGTTCCTTGGCCTCACGCAGCGTCGGAGCGAGCGGTTTAACGACCAGGCAGGGGATACTCCTCCTCAGCAAGTTAGCCGTGATCGCAAAATGGAGATGATCCGGCACCGAAACAATGGCACAATCGGGCCACCAACCGTCCTTGAGCGGCTGCTGGTAAGCCTGTGGGTCCCGGCTCTTCCCTTTTGGAAAACATTCCACATCCAGCCCAAAACCAAAGATCTTCCGTAAGGCGGCGAGTTTTGCTCTTAGCGCTTTGACACTGCCCGCACTTGTCGCCGCGACCTTCACCTCAAGCTCCCAGCCATCCTTTTGAGCCTGAAAAAGAGCGGGCAAGATCGTTCCGTAGCCGGTTGTCCCCCGACCGCAGACGTACATGCCGGCCCCAACGATCAGCACCTTTAAACTTTTATTTTTTTCCATTTTACCGCTCCTATTTTTGTTTTAATAACCAGGCGGGAAAGTCGACCGTCTCGTTCGCGCCAAAACGATGCCGCTGGAATTCCTTTGCCGGCACTTTAAAATCCAGGCCGGCTTCGTCCAGCCGGTCAAAGTATTGCTGGAGCGCTATCCGGTCCGGGACAAAGAGGACCGCTTTTCCGATCTCGCCGCTGAAAGGCTCACCGGGAATGTGGGCGTATCTCCCTTCCCCGCCATAAAGGAGGACTGGGACTTTATTGCTTAAGGCCTCTTCGATCGTAGTCGAGGAAAAACTAACGATCAGGTCGGCCTCCGCCAGGACGTCAAGAAAGGATCTTTCTGTTTCAATTATGACATTATCCGCTGGGGGGAGATAGCGCTTCAACGCTTCGAGCGTCAGCTCGTAATCATTTTGCCGGAACTTGACGATCAGCTTGATCCTTGGCCGCCCCGCAACGGCCGCGGCCAACTCCTGAAGAGCTTTGACGTATTCATCGGCAGTTTCGTAAATATAGCGGCGGTTATGCCGCATCTTAAAGGTCCCGGCGTGAACGACCGTCAGTTGCGACCGTTCAGCTGGGTTCGCTTTTTCAATCCGCCTTCCCCAGAGGGTCGGCTGGATATTTACCAGGCGGTCGGGATCAGCGAGCATTTTAAGAGCCAGCGTCCCGGCATGAGGCGACTGAACTGCCGAATATCGGTAATGTCCGACCAAAATGTTTTTCGCCAGCTGCTCATGCTCTCTAGCCGCGTATTTTTCAGTGTGCAAAACATGTGAGCCATGGCTGATCAGCACAGAGGGGATATTAAATTTTTTCGTTATCTCTCCCAAAGCGCCATAAACTTCCAAGTTCATTTGCGAGATCACGTATGTCGGTCTGATCGCCTCCAGCGCTTTCTCCAAGCCGAAAGCCAGATAATGCACTCCCAGCAGATACGGCGCGAGGTCGGATCTGATCTTTTCCGTTAAGATCCCGGATATATTCACTCCCATATAAGTCAAGACGTCATTATTCTTCCCGAAGAAACCCATAATATTCTCAGAATATTCTTTTGGCGCTTCTTTCTCATACGAACCGATGTTCGCCCGGGCAAACGTCTTAATGGGAAAAATAAAATCGAGCGGATAACCGGTCGCGCGATCTTTGATCTTTCGTTTAACCAAGACGGAAACCAATATCCCCAAGGCCTGGACAACTTCCATCAAGCCCTCGCGCCCGTTATAGAATCCGCCGACCGCCAATCCGTTTTCCTCCTTGCGCAGATCGTCACAGACACGGTCAAGGTTATATTTAAAACTTGGCACCAACAGGGTCCTTCTCCTTTTTAGGAGCGCGGCCGCCAATTTCAGCACTTGCGAACTAACCCAATTGCAGGCCAAATTGAATCGACTTTGGCCAAACTTTTCAGCCATAGGTTGGACTGTCCAGGGCGACAGTTTTAGCGGCACAAAGCCGATCGCTCTCATAGTACACATTTTTTCCGCTAGCCGTCCCAGATAAAGCTGGTTGTCTTCGACCCAGGGGGAAAGAGTCACTTCCGATTTATGTTTGAAAGCCGCAATTTGTGAATAGCTATTTTGGGCTAAACACTTATCTAATAATTCGATATTCCAAAGGAGGTGCCGCCAGATCAGAACCAGATAGTAAAAACTGGCATTAACAAACCAATCTTCTGGTCGCCTCCCCTTGCTTTTGTCTAGCTCTCCCCTTAGGGACGACTCGATCTCAGCGCACTTTTCCATCACCAGTTGAAAGGAAGCCGTGTCAATAATATCCGATGTATCAAGACTGATAATATTATTCTGCGCCAAAAATGACCTGATATTCGGGTTAAGCGCCAAGACCGACCAATCGTTCAGTTCAAGCTCCCGGAGCGCCTGTTTTGCTTCGTTCATATCCTCGATGATCAATAATTGGTTTTTATTCACGGTTTGATAAACTCCAATTTTTTGGCAATATCTTCGACTAGCCCATGAACTGGAAAGGCCAAACACTTTTCATAGGCTGGGTTCAAAGGATCGCCGGACCAATTAAAATGATAAAGACTGGTCTCGACCCCATGTTCCGAAAGCAGAACGGCCTGCTTCCCTTTGATGACCGGTTCTGGAGCCCCTCTTAACAAAGGAGCAATGCCAGGCCCGGCACCAGCTTCCACCGCCCTTTTCATCCAAACCGGCCACTCACTGCTCAGCGGAGATTTTAATAATGCCGCTAGATTGCGCTGACGAGCGGCAAGTTCGATCTTGACCGCGGCCGTAACGTCATTCTCGGACAACCATTTTGTGAGATGAGGATCAAGCGCCTTGACCTGGCTTTTAAGGATCGTGTTAATTTGACCGTAAGGATCTTCGCCCACTAAACCTTGTTTTACCAAGGCAGCCATGAGCTTGACCGAGCCCTCTTCGGGCTCAAAAGCCAGTGGTCGATCGTTCACGGTCGCCAGCCCTCCCCCAGTAACACCAAGCAATTTCGACAAGCTTAGTACCCGGATAATAGTTTTAAAGTTTTTGGCCGCATTGAGCTTGTCCGCAAAATAATGAGCCGAGTCAACCATGTCTTTGATGAAGACCGCGCCGGTAAAACGGGCTTCCAATTCCCCCAATACCCCCGCCGACAACGGCCACCCCCATTGTTCATACACCAAAACACCAGCACATTTGATCTCCCCGGCGATCACCTCGTTAATGGGAATAGGCATGGCATACGCCCCCACCGCGTTGATCACGCATTGGGAGCTCCACTCCGGGATGGCAACGCGATCGCCGCGGTCAAGCCCCGCTTCAGTGAGCGCTTGGCTAAGCGCCTGCCGGCCGCTGGGAAAAATATTCCTAAGCGGGAAATTTCCCAGTCCCGGATTTTGTACGGCCATATCTCTCCACAATTTGATCATAATATGGCCTTTGCCTGCTCAAAAAATTCTTGGCGGCTAACCGGCCAGGCGACTTCCGCCTGGAACTTTCTGATCGGCAGACGACCTTTGTTTAGGAATTCGCGGTTATCATCAACGATCATCTTGAACGACCTTAAGCCGGCCGACGCTTCATAAAAAATAATCCCCGCCGCGGCCAATTCACGGTCGATCTCCTTCCCGCGCACGGTAGCCTGCAGGCATTCCCATTCATTATGGAAAACCAAAGTTGGCACTCCCGCCTGGACAGATTCAGCAAAACCAGTACTCACCGTATCCCACAAAACCAGATCAACCATGGCAAACAGCTCATGCGGTTTTTGACTGACAATCCCAACACTCCCGGCTTTCAGTTCATCGGCAAACACTTCCTTGATCGGGTCATTAGCGTAGGTTCCGGGAAAAGGCTTGTACAAAACCCTTAGTCCCGGATACAGTCGCTTTAACTCTTTAAGATATTGGAGCACCTGCAAGCGGTGAACCCGGTTTTTTTCAGGGGAAATTTCTTCGAGATCGGTCATAAAATCCATCAGCGGTCCGGAGGGATAAAAAAGAGTAAGCTCCTGCCCGTTGATCACCGGCTTATTCCATTTCGGGATTGCGGTTAGGTATGTGCTGCCGAAACTAATCGTTTTTAACCTCGGAAGAAGGACCTCGCCTTTAAGCCAGTCACTATCATTCTTCCCCCAGGCGAAATAATAATCAAGAAAAGCCAACTCATTGGCCGCTTGTTTGCGGGAACTGATCATGTTTGATGCTCCGTGCTGATGGCCGATCAACAAGGCTTTCTTTCGCTTGGCCAGCAAGGCAAAGATCTTAAAATTGTCATTACGATAATAACCGGTTGCGGAGTGGACCTGTTTTATATCCCAGCCGATTAGGAGCCGCGAATAATAAGCTAACGTCTCAGGCAGGCCTTCAACCACCGCCACCGGCAGAGCCCGATCAACAAAATCGGCAAAGAGAATGGCTAATGAATCACGGGTTGAATTATTAAGATTCGGCAAGATATTATTGATCCATGCGATAAATACTTTCTCAAAGACGTCACGCATATTGAACCGAAGGGTCAAATTGATCGTCACGGAAGGTAGCTGATAATTAAAAATCATCATCTCCCGATCTTCAAGCAGATATTTCATCTTTTCCGTCTTATCAGCGAGCTTGCGCGGTTTGCTTCTTCTGATCCTGGCAAGCTCAGATCGATCAAGAAAACGCCTGATGATCTTTTTGGGGTTAAAAAGCTCGCCAACACTCCACCGGTTGAACAATTTCGCCTTGGCGCTCGAGCCTGTCCGGGCGATTGCTTCCCCGCGAAGTGCCTTGGCCAGCCGGCCAAGCAACTGCCGGTTGATATCCTGATCGTAGTAATATCTTTCAAGAGAAATAAAGCTGTTCAAGTAATAGTATCGATCAGCGGAAATATTCACAGTTTCACCACTCTCGTTGTTCTTTTCGCTCACTACCGTCCGCAGAAGTCTCTCCACGAAGAAATTGCAGGCCACATGGACCGGAAAACGGTAGAGCAAACGAAATTCTTCGCCGGCCAGGTCACCGGACGTCACGATTCTGGCCGCATAGAGTTCGGTCAGCAATTCGTCAACCAAGCGGCCAGTTTGGCTGGCTATTTCGCGCTGGTCATATTCACCGGTCCAGTCCGACCTATTGTAATCTAGCAAAGGCCTCTGCATACCCGTATTTATTCTCCTTGCCTCTTTGCCGGCAATTATCAACCACCGCTCTGAGCGAGAGCGGGCTGGGAAACTCTTTGAGTTCTTCCTTATAAGTTCTGATGGCCGCTTTTTTACTTTGGATATAAGAAGAGATATTAACAACATTGTCTGGCTTGAATTTATTAATTTCAATCGGCGGCAAACAATCCATGTTCCCAGGGATCTCAAAACAAAACACCGCTCTTTTTTTTACCGGCTCCTTACTTGGTCTGAAAGCGGTCAGGACAGCCTCGCAACAAACCCGATGGTCACGGTTAATATCTCCCCAGTGATGGGTATAAATAATGTCGGGATCTGTCCCGGCCACGATCCGCTCGATCTCCTTAACGATATCCAACAAAGATATGCTGTCAAGCCGCTGATCGGCCAGTCCAAGCGCGTAGCAATTTTTCCTTTTGATCCCCAAGATAGCGGCCGACCGAAAAAGTTCTCTTTTTCTCTTTAAAATGAGCTTAGAGTATTTCTTTATCTCACTCTCTCTGGACACGCCGTGGCGGTAAACTCTCGAAGTCACCCCATCAGCCAGAGCGATGAGCCTAACCTCCGCACCCGCCTGAACGTGTTTGAGGATCGTTCCCCCGCAACCGAAGGCCTCGTCGTCGGGATGAGCAACAACGACCAGAACGTTCTTAGCGCTAAAAAACATCATCCACCCCCCGAATTCATGATTTATCAACCTCACCATCCGCAACCATCATTTTAATCTTTACCCTTGCCTTAACCATATTGCCAACCATCTCGGCCCCGGAAAATTCATATCTCGCCCCTCCCGATTCCAAAAAGGCCGACGGGTATCCGTCAGCATCAAGCATCCGGATATGGTCATAAATACTCGCCAATCCCTTTATTTTCGAAATATCACTTTCCGAAGGCTGGCGTCGCTTAAAATATTTTACGGGCCCTCTTTGCGGTTGTGGCACCGGCCGTTTTTTGATTATATGAGGGATCATTTCATTGAAAATAATTTCTGCCGCCCTAGTGAATATTTCTTGGGCGGTTCCTTTTAACCGCAAATCAGCTTTTAAATAAACGGGCCCTGCATCATAATCCCCAGTTACTCTGAAAGCAGATATTTTAGTTTTATATATTCCCCTCGAAATTAAGTTCTGCAATGGGCTGCCACCTCGGCCAAAGGGCAGATCGGTCATATGAAAGGCAATGCATTCCCATTTTTTATATATCGCTTCCGGTATTTTCCACGACCAATGCGGAAAAAAAATCAATTCTGGATCAACATGATTGATCTTCTGATAGGTTAATTCATCATAGCGACTGATAATCCGCATTGGATCCGCACTCTTTTTGGCAAAAGCGGCGGCCAGCTTGATGTTCCAGGGCTTAACCGTCGCCACAATATAGTTCCTCCTTTTCATCCCTGCATCCTAATGTTAAGAGCTTTCTCGACCTGGCCAACAAACTCAGTGCGCTTGACTGGATAAGCCAGCGCCTCTTGGAATACTTTGACTGCGTTACTCTCAGAACGAGAAATAGCGGACCGGTCATTTATAATTCGTTTAAATGCATTCAAACCAGATTCGATATCGTAAAATACGATCCCTGCTTTTTCTAGTTCACCGTCGACCATCTTACCAAGCGGAAGAGCCTGTTGCTTTTCCCCGTTAGAATGGAAAACCATCGTCGGCACGCCAGCCGCCATTGATTCGGCAAAGCCGGTGCTGATCGTGTCCCAGAGCACCAGATCAACCTGATTGAAATAATGAATCGGCTTATCATAAACAATCTTAACCAGGCCCCGCCCTAATTCTTCAGCAAGGACGTCCTTAATTGGATCTTTGGCAAAGGTACCAGGAAATGGCTTATAAAGAATCTGCGCGGACGGAAATAGCTTTAGTACTGCCCTTAACATCATCAACACCTTTAAACGATGCTGTCGATTCTTTTCCGGTGACGCTCCCTCAAGATCATCCATAAAATCCAACAAAGGGCCGGAAGGATACAAAATGGTAAAAACCGGTGGACTCACGGCCTTCCTTTCCCATTTTTTTATTTCGCCAAGATAAGGACTGCCAAAATTAAATATTTTTAAATTGGCAAGAGGCGCGCCCTTGGCCAGCCAATCGCTATTCTTCACCCCCCACGAAAAAAAATAATCGAGAAAGACCAACTCATTGCTAAAACCACGATGGTCAACAATAAAATTTGTTATCCCATGCTCATAGCCGACCAAAATTGCTTTTTCTCTTTTTGCCAAAACGGCAAATATCTTGAGATTGTCATTGTATTGAAACCCGGTAAAAGAATGTAGTTGCCTGACCGGCCAGTCCTTGAGGAGCACCCGATAATAAGAAAATCTCGGCCGCAAACCCTCGACAAGACTAGTCGGCAAAATATGCTCGGCAAATTCCGCATATATCAGGGCCAGGAATTGTTTTTCTTGATCATGAAGTCCGGATAATATTCCATCAATTTCAATTAAAAATAATTCGGTCAATACGGCGCGAATCTGCCGCCGAGTAATCCGATCGACCTCTTTTACCCGGGGGTTAAAATCAAAGGCAAAAATATGCGAAGCGGGCATGAACATTCTCATCCAATTAGAATAATCACAAATATAAACTGGCTTCATTAATTTCATAAAAATATTGGACCGGAGGCCGAGTAAATATTTTTTCACGTTCCTAAGTTTAAGCAATATGAAACTCGATTGATCGATTTTGACCGTTATTGGCATTATGACGTCTTTGGCCCGCTCTTCCGCGCCAAATACTGAAGCGATCTGATTAAGCAACGTATAATTGACGGAAAAATCATAATAATAACTCTGAACTGCTTCGACCGTATTGTTATAATATTTGTTCTCCTTGGTAGCCGGCGGATAAATCTCTCGGTTCAAATATTGGCGCAACAGCCGCTCGACAAAAATATTGGTGGCTACATGCACCGGAAAACGGATGACCAGCGCTAATTCATCGCGGGTTAAGCCGGAAAATACTTCGATTTTACTCTGGTGCAGCCGGTCGATCACTTGATCGATAAATTTATTCGTTTTTTCAACGATCGCAGGCTGATCATATTTATCCGTCCAATCCACTATCTGCCTCCGATCTGATAATCAAGGGTGAGCTGGTTTAGCTTGGTCGACAATTCTTTCTGCATATATTCTTTGTCAAAATATTTCACTCCCCGATAATATGTGACCGTTTCACCGCCAAACCCACGTTTAAAATTAGAAATGCTAACTTCTTTATCGCTCGGCAAATCGTTGAACTGCGGGCCAAATTGCTGAACGCCGATCTCATAGGTCTTGAAGCCCAGGTTCTTGAGATACTTGATCGTTTCCCACTGAATGACATGGGAAATAGGCACGTCATCTTTAAAATCAGGATCATCACTGGCCGAGGCGTAATAGGCAGCGCTTTTATAGATGCAAACATAAGAAAAGCCGACAAATCGTCCCTCGAAGCTCAGGCCACAAAGCAACCCTTCGCCATCTTTGATCCAGCGATACATCATTTCAAAAGTCTCAACCGGACGGGTCACCCGGCCCGCCGCTTTATGATGCAATAACCGATATTGGTCAAAAATGGTTTTGTCCGCGTTATGGCGATCAATGAAATCCACTTTATAGTGTTTCGATCCGCGGTTAATATCGTACTTATGCCCTTTCCTGACCGCCGCCCAGATATCATCGATGGGCCGGTCAAGCTGAATCAATTCCGTATTAAGAGAATCATCAAGATAGCCGAGTTTGACCAGCCAGTTGAATTTCATCGTGGTCTTCGCCAGCGGACTGGAACGAAAATATATTTTTTTAATCGACCCCCCCCCGGCCAGCTCATCGATTTTTTCAAAAATGTATTTAATTACTTTTTCCCGCCGGCTACCGGACAGGCCATTGGCTAGCGCGGGAAGCGCCCCATATCGACCGCCACCTCTGGCGGCAAAAAGATCTTTTTCACAGAGCAGCGGACAGATGGCGATTAGGCCGGTGTCATCTTTAACAAGGAAAGAGAGGTTGTTCGTCCCAAAATTTTCCTGGCCGTAGACGACACAGTAATCAAGCCATTTTATCGTATGCCAAAACCAAGCATCGTCTGATTGGCAACAAAAGTTGTCCCAGTCAGTCCGGTTGTTTTCAGTCAACGGCACTACTTGCATTCCGGCCTCGATTTTAATTCAAAAAAAACACTGCCAATGGTGCGGACAGCCACGCCAGAGCTGAATTGGGGGGAATATTCCACGGTTTTACCATGATTAATGTCCAACCACCATTTAACATCATGAAAACCGAATCGATGCCGAAAAAATACCGTGCTGGAAATACGCGGATTTATCTCAAAAGGGAAAAAACCGGCCTTCGTCTTGCGCATCTGGACATTCATCGGCCCGACCAAACGACATAACCTGGCGAGCCTGGTCACTAGCCTGGTGATCCGCGGGTCCTCCGCCAATCGGGCGAATTTCGTCATGCTGCCATAACCAAGCTGACGTTTAAAGGCCATGGAAAGAACCTTTTTCCCATCGGAAAACACGGCAACCGTATATTCCTCGTCCTCCGTTCCAACCAACTCCTGAATGATCGATCTCGGATTTCTCCGGAGATAAAAATCCATCGCCGCCTGGTCCTCGACGCGGACCAAGCCTTTCCCGCCGCAACTATGCCGATCTTTTAGCAACAAGGGAAATGATAAGTTGCCCCGATAATCTTCGGGCAGATAGGTCCGCGGCGCCTTAAAACCATGGGCCTTCAAATATTCGATGGTCAGGTATTTATCCAGGAATTTATCAATAATCTTCCTGTTCAACACCAGGACCTTAACACCTAATTTCTCAAAACGCCTCTTTTCCAGCGAGAAATAATCGATCTCACCTTCAGTCAGCGGAATAATATGGCTAAGATTCAATTCTGCGATAGACCTTAAGATGAACTTTTCGTACCTTTGCCGGTCAGAGACAGAGGGAGCAGTTTTAAAGACATCCAGCAGGGCCCGCCCGGCCGCGTAGCGATCAAGATCGCAACCACAGAGTCGTTCCGCATACTCTGTTTCCAGCAAACAGCCTGTCACCGATTGTCCAATATCACCACCAACCCCGGTCAATAATATTCGGCCCGCTTTATCTATTTTCATCTTGCCCTTTCATCAACACTTGAGACAGATACGGCAATTCCGGGTCGTTTCGGCGCGCTTCCGCCGCGACCGCCCCAACGTCATATTGGGTCAGCCTGAATTCGACCGCCAATCCGGTCGTGTTTAGGATCGCCCAGCTCGCACCCGGCCGGCCGTCACGCGGCTGACCGACCGAACCAGGGTTCAAGAATGTTACGCCCTTGTTTTTTTTCAACAATGGATAATGGGTATGCCCCATGATCACCAGGTCATATTCCCCTTGAGCAACAGACCGATCAAAAACGTTTTCTGGCGCATCTGGATAAATATATTCGTCACGATCAAGCGGTGAACCGTGGCAAAGGATGATTTTTTTTCCCTCGATAACAAGTTCCCGCCGCCAGGGAAGAGCTTGCAACACGTTTATCTGCTCGTTGCTCAACTGTTCCGCCGCTTTCTTCAACGCCGATCCGTACTTGCTATTGTACTTAGCTCTTTGCCGGTCATCCCAAACCGAATGAGCCGCCAGCATCTCGTCATGATTCCCCTGGACCATTTCATAATCAAAATCGGACAAAACCACGAAAACCTCATCGGGATGATAATAATAACCAACCAGATCACCGGCAATAAGTAGCCGATCAATCCCCTCATTCCTGATCTCGTTCAACACCGCCTTCAAGGCCAGACTATTTCCGTGAATATCCCCCAGCACGGCAATTTTCACGCCATCCCCCCACTCTTGATTATTTCTAAAACTTGCTTAAAACTTCGGCCAGCCAACAATTCGGACGACGGCTCAACAATCTGATCGCTCCCCGTCTCCCCCGGCAACCCGATCGGGCTTTGACCAGGCAAAAAAACGGCGCAAATTTCCTTCAGCATGTCGGCGATGGTTACCGGCACTGGGCCAGCCGCAAAATGTGTCCCGATAATTTTACGATCTATCGCGTTAACAATCGTCGCGGCCAGATCATCGACATAAACATAATTACGCTTCGCTTTTCCATCTCCAACCAACGTCGGAAGGTTCCCGAGCATCGCCTGGTCGATCGCCCGGTTCAAAGCAAGATGCCCCGGCCCATTATGACCATAGATCCCAGAGATCCGGAGAATCAGGTGCTCAAGGCCGGCGGCCCGGACCAGCTCTTCCCCCAGCCATTTGCTACGGGCGTAGGCCGTATCTGGAGCGATCCCGGTCGCCTGGTTGATCAACGCCGTTCTCAATCCATGCACAGTTATTGACGAAGCGAAAACAAAATACGCCCCCGTCGCTTTTGCCCAACGAGCCAGTTCGGCCGTTGCCACAACATTGGGAACGAACAAATCGTCCATTATATTTTCAAAATTAACCACCGCCGCCAAATGAACAATAACGTCGGCCTTTGGTAGGCGTGAAATTTTAGCGAAAAAATCGTTATCCGCCAGATCGACAACAAACTCCTCATTTTCACCGGTTGCCACCCGATCAATCGATCTGACATGAAAGCCATGTTTCTTGAGCCGTCGGCTGACCGCTTTCCCGAGAAAACCAGCCGCGCCGGTCACGACAACTGTTCTCTTCATTTCAGATCATGTCCTTCGTAATCCATTGATCCGCCTTAATATCTCTCCGGGCAACCCGACCAATAACCTTGCGCTCGTCTCTCGATTTAATCCCCAAACCCGGTCGTTTGACTGTCAACATTTCCGACGTTATCATCGTTCCGCTTTTTATATCATGAACAGCGTGCAAACTGCGACGAGCCAGGCGAAAATTTTCTCTTTCAGAATCAAGAACAACCTTTTTCCCGTCCCCAAGCAGTAACTCCGTATTCCTGAGATCGGCCACAAATGACCTTAGTTCATCTGGCTCCAGAGAAAATGGGTGATCGGGACCGGTCTGTTTCTTATCCAAGGTGATATGCTTTTCGATCACACAAGCCCCCAGGGCGACCGCGGCAATCGAAGAGATCGGGGTTAAGGTGTGATCAGAAAAGCCAATCGGCAATTTGAACGTTTCTTTTAACGTATTGATTGCGCGTAAATTAATGTCCCGGTAAACGGCCGGATACTGGCTAACACAATGAAGCAGAATAATATCCCGGCTACCCGACCTCCTTAAAACAGTCAACGCTTCCCTAATCAATTTTAAGTCGCTATTGCCGGTCGAGATAATGACTGGTTTGCCAGTCTGACCGATCGCTTTGAGCAATCGGAAATCATCCGTCTCATAGCTGGCAATCTTGAAGAAAGGAACATTCAAGCGATCCAGTTCTTTGACCGCCGCCAGGTCAAAAGGCGATGAGGCAAACAAGACGGCCCGTTCGCGACATCTCCGCCTAAGAACCTTATGCCATTCTCTCGGCATTTCCAGTCTTTTTATCAGCTCGTATGGCCCTTCGCCCGCTCTTGAGCGGCCCTCCATTTCGGAAAGCCGCGGAGTGAATTTTGAATAAAGCGTGTCAGCACTGTAAGTCTGAAATTTGACCGCATCGACCCCAGCCTCAGCCGCAAGATCGATCATCCGCAACGCCGTCTTCAAATCTCGATTATGGTTAGAGCCTATTTCGGCAATGATCAAAACCGGTTCGCCCTGGCCGACCAATCGGCCCCCGATCTTAACTTTATTTTTCATCTCACTCCCGCTCCCCTAAGTAATTTTCTTAATATCACGGAATTCTTCTTGAACGCTTCTAGCGTTTTGTATGACCGCTCCGGTATCTCCAGAGTAATTTTAGCGGACCGTCTTTTTTGAACCATGATCATGAACAGCCTCTTAAGGTCGATATTCCCATCCCCGAGCGCCAGATGCTGATCAAAACAACCAGTCGTATTGGCGTCACAAATATGGATGATCCCGGGCTTTAAGGCTAAATAACGCTCGGCATATTCCAGGTAATCCTGACCAAGAGCGAAAGCCGCTTTGACCGCGTGCGCGACATCAAAGCAAAAACCGACCCCCGCCACCCGCTGGATCTCTCTGATCTCCGCCGGCGTGCTGCCGACCCCCTTGGTCTCGAGCAGGGAAATAAACGGCATATTCTCAACCAACAGCCGATCGTCCTTCAGCGCTTTAAGCTGTTTCGCCGTTTCCCGGCAATCTCCCTTTAAGCCGGGGTGAATGATAATTTCCCGCGCCTTTAATTTATCGGCAAAGGCAACCGCCTCGGCAAGCAACTGATGATTACCTTTTCGTCGATCTTTGTCAGCCAGATTAAGCCCGTACATTTCATGTGGCGCGTGGATCACGTACGGGACATTTAGCCCCAGCCAATTTGAAATTGTTCCCCGAAAACTGCCCGGCACAGCGAAAAGCTCGACGTAATCACAATCACCACGAGCGAAAAGCTCGCCAGCCGTTTTAATCGCGGAAATATTCCTTGAAAACAATTTTAAGCCAACCTGATATCTCATTTTATTTATTTTTGACCGGCATGAAAAACCCAGAGATCTCTCGTCCTAGCCCAAGCTCGCTTAGCGCGCGGTAATAATTATTGGTCTTATCTACCGAGATGGAGTGCATCAGATTCTCGACCGCCACTCTTTCCTTATGGCATGACTTGCCTTTTGTCTTATCCCTAACATAATTCGTGTTCTCATTCATCAACCTTAGATCGATGGGATAATCAGAAATCATATCGACAGTTTTCCAGCCGCTCCGCAGGCAAATATTCCTGAGACCTTCATTATTGAAATAATGAAGATGATCGGGTAAGCAAACCCAAAACTCATCGTCAATATAGCCGTTACGAAGCAGAAACGTCTGGAGGCTGGAAAAATCATTTGGCACTTCGATAACGCACACTCCCTGGTCCGAGATAATTGATCGACAATCCTTAAGCAATTTATAAGGATCAAGCACATGCTCAAGAACATTATCAAGCCAGATCACGTCATATCTGTTCTCCTTGGCTATTATCGCGGATAGATTTTCATAGATATCACCGACAATCAGGTCATCGGCACATTCCGGATTGTTTTTTTTACATCCATATTCGCTGTAATCCAGGCCAACAACCTGCCACCCTTTACTCTTAAAGAATTTGAGTGCCCAACCCTCGCCGCACCCAACATCGAGAAAAGTTTTCTTATTACCGCCCAAATGTTCTTTTATTACCTGATATCTTTGTTCGATCTTATTTTGGAAATATTCGACCTCGGCCCTAGAATAAACGCTTTCATAAGACCCTTTATTTTCCTGAAAATAATTTTCCTTATAATAGTCTGTTAACTTTTCTTTTGAGGGCATATCGATCGCGCTGAAGAAGCCGTATTCGTTTTTCCGAACCTTATCGGTCATCATTCCAACCTCCTAAATCCGGCGTGGCAAACCGGGCCTTTAAGACAAGCTTCAACCCGCTTATCTTTTACCGCTTGGGCAATAAAAGCAAAAGATTCATCCGCCGCTTTAAAATAACCGGCGACATGTTCTGGTTTGTGGGCATAAGACGAATAAAAGGCGTTGCAAGCGAGATACCCCTTATCCAGCATTACCTGGGTGAATAGGGTTTTGAGCGCCAGGTGATTGTCGTAATCAAAGGAAAAATGGCCGAGCGGCGCGATGCCGGATACCGTTACCTTGAGGCCGTGCTTCTGCGCTTTTTCGGCCCAGCCGGCCTGGACTTCTTTACCGGTCTTGACCAGATGTTCCGGGACATTCTTCTCTTTCATCTTCTTTATCGTGGCGATTGCCGCGGTCGGCCCGACCCGCTCCGTCCAATAAGTACTGCTGATAAAAGTCTCCTGGGCGGCGGACATCGCGTCGCCCGTACCGATCACCGCTCCGATCGGAAAACCATTCCCCAACGCCTTGCCAAAGACCGCCAGGTCAGGCTTAAGACCGTATAACAGATGAGCCCCACCAAGATTTAAGCGCCAGCCGGAGCTGACCTCGTCGCAGATCATGACCACACCGGCTTGTTTAGTCGCCTGCCTGATCTCATCAAGAAAGCCGTCTTTTGGCTCGTAATTTCTGATCGTTTCCACCACGACCGCGGCGATCTTACCCTTATGTTTCTCCATCAACGACCGAAAACCTTTGATATCATTGTAAATAAACGGCTTAGCGGTCCCGATGAGACCGCGCGGAACACCTTTAGGAGAAAGCCCAGCTATCAAATGACCGTCCAGCGCTTGGTCATCGGCTAAATTGGCGGAAAGATACCAGTCATGCCAGCCATGATAGCCGCAAAAAAGAATGAGGTCTTTTCCTGTCCTGGCCCTGGCGATCCGAACGGCAACAGCCAACGCTTCTCCGCCGGTTCTCACGTACCTGACCATTCCTGCCCAGGGGTGCAGATCGCACAAAAGCTCGGCCAGTTCGACCTCTTCGGGACAGTTCAACGTCGTCATCGAACCTTTGTCGACCGCCTGTTTGACCGCTTTGTTCACGTCTGGGTCGGCATAGCCAAGAACGCAGGCACCGATACCCATATAGCTCATATCAATATATTTATTACCGTCCAGGTCCCAGACCTCGCACCCTGCGGCCCGCTCATAATAAGCCGGCCAGCGGTCTGGGAGGAACATTTCCGGCCGCTTGGACAGAAGCTGGGTCCCGCCCGGAATGATCTGCTTGGCTTTTTTATATAGATCTTGTGATTTTCCCATAATTTATTTTCTCTCCTTCACAATCTTGTCTTCGCGCAAAGATTTTTGATAACCTTCATTTCTGGTTATATGGGAATTTATCTGCTCAAGCTCCGGATATTTCGCCAAATATTCAAGAATATCATCCATAGAAAATAAATTGTTTTTTTGATAAAGCGCGCTGTAGATCTTGCCGACAAATTCCAGGTCTTCCTGATTATCCAATGTCCAACGCTTCTCCTTAAGGTTCGTCTTATATTCAACTCCCGCCAGCTTAAAAAACGCCGGATTCTTCCTGATATAAGCGGTCACATGTTCGCGTTCCGAAGAAAGTTTCGCCTCTATCCAGGCTTTTTCTAAAGCCGCGGCGCTGAAGACTTCGACATCTTCTCCATCCGGAAAAGTTTCATTGATGGTATTCGAAGTGTAATCAGCTCGATCCTTGATATGCTTGCGCAAAACCGTTTCGATCACCTGTGGGTCCATGAGCGGGCAATCGGCCGTTATCCTGATCACCGTTTTGGCCTTGAACAACTTTGCCGCTTGATAATACCTGTCCAACACATCATCTTCGGACCCGCAATAAACGCTTATCCCCTGCTCCGCGCAAAGCTTAATGATCGGCAGATCGCCTTTCGATACGGTGGTGGCGACTACCACCTCGTTGACCAGGCGGCAGGCCTGGACCCTTCGAATCACGTGCTCCAACACTGTTTTATCTGCAATCTTTATCAGTGCCTTACCCGGCAATCTGGTCGAACCCATTCGCGCTTGAATTATGGCGACTATTTTCATTTATGCGCCAACTTTCTTCCCGGCCCAATTAAACGGCAAAAGAATCTCTTCATTTTGTTCTTTTAACTGGTCTAATTCTGGTAACAGGCCGGCCACTTCCGAGGAGCGACCGGCCGCGAGGATCAGTTCTTTCAAGTTTTCCGGACTATCCACCCCAACAATCACCTGGTCCACCTGATCATTTAAAACAGCATAATTTAAACAGATCGCCTGGATCGATATGTTATTCAGGGAAGCAAGGGAGCGCAGACTGGTTATTTTATCCTTGATAGCATTAAATGACGGGTCAAGCTCTGCCGGATTTTTGAATGCCAATCCCTGTAAAAACACCGACCGGACATGGACCTCGATTCCTTTCCGCTTAAGGGTCGGTAAATAATCTTCGAAACGGCGGTCAAAAATACTATACGGAAACTGAACAAGATCAAAAGGGACTTCATTGGTCAGCAGCTCATCAAGCTCTTTTGGATAATAAAGAGAAAATCCGATCTTGGCGATTTTACCAGAGCGCTTTTGTTCCACAAGCCAATCATAGATAACTGGTTGAAAACGGTAAGTCTCAAAATCATGGAAAATATATCCGTATAAAGAAGTCCGCCCCAACCTCTGAAGTGTTTCCGCCAGATAATTTGGCGCTTCCGCAACCTGGCATTTTGGCAACTTTGAAACCAGTTGAAAATAATTCTTTTTGAAACGTAAATATTCACCAATAACTGTTTCGCTTTCGCCGTAACCATAGGCCGTATCCAAAAGATCAACTCCGGCCGCCGCTGCTTCGTCCAGGATCGCAAATACCTCTTCTCGCGGAACTTTACCCCGTTGGTTGTTGACGCCGTAATCCAATCCGAATTGAACCGTCCCCAAAGTAAGCTTGTTCATGGCAAACCTGCTTCCGAAATAACTTGTTTAAATGTGTCGATCACATAAGTGACATCTTCATCGTTCATTTTAGGGAATAGCGGCAAAGTGATGGCTCCGTGATAATAAGCTTCCGCGTTGGGGCATAAGCCGGGCTGATAGCCCAGCTGGCGATAATAAGGCTGAAGATAGACCGGAAAATAATGAACATTAACTCCAATTCCTTTACTCCTAAGTTGTTCGAATATCTCTTTCCTCTTGTCCGAAACAACGACCGGATAGATATGCCAGGCAGAAGCTCGCCCTGGTTTAACTTTAATGGTCTTGACACCAGCCAAGCCGGCCAAGGCCCGCTCGTATTGAATAACGATCTCTTGCCGTCGTTTGATAAACTTATCCAGTTTTTCCAGCTGTTTTATCCCCAAAGCTGCCTGGAAGTCGGTCAGGCGGTAATTGAAGCCGAGGTGATGCAGCTCGTAATACCAAGCTCCTTCGTCCGGCCTGGTCAAGACACTCTGTTCGCGCGTAATCCCATGTGTCCGGAACATCATAAGCTTAGTATAAAAGGCCTTGTTATTGGTCAAGACCATGCCGCCTTCCCCGGTAGTGATGTGCTTGACCGCGTGAAAGCTTAAGCAAGTCAGGTCGGAATAAGCGCAAGAACCGATCTTTTTCCCTTCGTACTCCGCCCCGAGAGCATGGGCAGCATCTTCAATTACCGTTAAACCTTTGGCTTTAGCAATCTTGCTAATTTCTTTCAACTCGACAGGATTGCCGGAAAAATGGACAGGAATAATTGCTTTCGTTTTAGAATTGATCGCCGCGGTGATCTTTTCAGCCGAGATATTGGCCGTTTCCCACTCGACATCGGCAAAGACCGGCTTGCCGCCGCAATAGAGAACACAATTGGCGGAAGCGACAAAAGTGATCGGGGAAGTGATGACTTCGTCGCCGGCAGAGATCCCTGCCGCGAAACAGGCGGCATGCAGCGCGGAGGTGCCGGAGTTCATGGCTACGGCGTATTTAGCCCCACAGTAGGCGGCGACCTTCTCTTCAAAGTCTTTAACCTTCGGCCCCTGGGTCAGCCAAGGAGACCGCAACGCCGCTGCCACCGCGTCTATGTCGGCCTCATCGATCCATTGCGTTGCGTAAGGGACTGATCTCAAAGTTAATTCTCCTTGATCATTGCCTGGAGCTCGGGGATAGACAACCATTGTTCGTTGGTATCACTGCTGTAGGAAAATCCGTCGGCCACGTCTTTCCCTTCGGCATGATTTGCCCGGCTCCACCAGTTGAAAGCCGGTTGCAGGACGTAACAGTCGCTCAATTCTTTGGTCAGTCTGGCATCATCGGCCGAGATCATCACTTCATGGAGCTTTTCTCCCGGACGTATGCCAACGATCTCGGTTTTGCAGTGAGGCGCGATCGCTTGCGCCAGATCGGTGATCTTCATGCTCGGGATCTTGGGAACAAATAGTTCCCCGCCGTGCATCCTCTCAAATGCTTTGATCACAAATCTGACCCCCTGTTCCAGGGTGATCCAAAAACGGGTCATCCGCTCGTCAGTAATGGGCAATGACCCCGCTTTCATCTTCTCCTTAAAGAACGGCACGACACTGCCCCGGCTGCCGACAACATTCCCGTACCTGACCACGGCAAATTTGGTGCCAGTCCCGCCGGAATATGAATTAGCGGCAACAAAGAGCTTGTCTGAGCACAGCTTGGTGGCTCCGTAAAGATTGATCGGATTACACGCCTTGTCAGTAGAGAGCGCCACCACTTTTTTTACATTACAGGCGATCGCCGCGTCAATGATATTCATCGCCCCGTCAATATTTGTTTTGATCGCTTCCGACGGATTATACTCCATGGCCGGGACCTGCTTCAGGGCGGCCGCGTGGACGACATAATCAACCTCATGGAACGCCCTCATCAACCGCTCCTTATCCCTAACATCCCCGATGAAAAACCGGATTGTTTCCTGGCCCGCGAACTGCTGGGCCATTTCAAATTGTTTCAGCTCGTCGCGGCTAAAAACTATGACCTTTTTCGGCCGGTATTCGTCAAGCACTGTCTTGACGAATTTCTTACCGAAAGAACCGGTCCCCCCCGTTATCAGGATCGTTTTATTATTAAACATGCTGTTTCTCCTTTGCGTACTCTGTCTGGAACCAAGCGACAAATTCCTTCAAGCCGGCTTCGATATCGGTCTTTGGCCGATAATTGAGCTTTTTCTTGGCCGAACTGATATCCGCCCAGGTTTCTATCGGATCACCCGGTTGCAAGGGCATCATCGTCAATTTCGCTTTTTTCCCCAACAATTTTTCCAAACAGCTTATGAAAGACAGTAATTCAACGGTCTTATCATTACCTAAATTAAATATTTCATATTTAGCGTTATAAACCAGGCTGGCTTTCACGCCCGCCACAATGTCATCAATATAAGTAAAATTCCTGGTCATCTTACCCTGATTGTAGACGTCAATCGGCTGGCCGTCTAAGATCGCTTTAGTAAAACTGAAATAGGCCATGTCCGGCCTCCCCCATGGGCCATAAACCGTAAAAAACCGCAAACCAATAACCTGGATGCCGTAAAGATGGCTGTAAACGTGGGCCACCAGCTCATTCGACCGCTTGGTTGCCGCGTATAGCGAGATAGGATTATCCACCCGATCGTCCACAGAAAACGGCAGTTTAGTATTCCCGCCATAGACCGAAGAGGAAGAAGCAAAAACAAATTGTTTAATGCCGAATTGCCTGGCACCTTCAATGATATTCAAGAAACCTTCATTATTTGATTTTTGATAAGCAAAGGGGTTGGTCAAGGAATAACGGACCCCCGGCTGGGCCGCCAGGTGGCAGATCCGATCTATTTTTTCGGTACGGAATAATTTGGTCAGCCCTTCGTAATCGCACAAGTCAAGACGATAGAAATTATAGCCTGATTTATTTTGTAAAATGGCGTTCCTGGCCAATTTGAGGCCGACATCATAATAGTCATTCAGATCATCAAGGCCGACAACTTCATCACCTTGGGCCAGGAGGGCGGCTGAAACATGAAAACCAATAAATCCGGCCGAACCGGTAACCAAGGTTTTCATCTTAATTAAATTTTCTCTCTTTTTTGTACCAGTCAATTGTTTTTTTCAGGCCAACCTCAAAGGAGGTCCCGGCCCTAAAGCCGAATTCTTTTTCCGCCCGGGAAATATCGAGCCGGCGCCGCGGTTGGCCGTCGGGCTTAGCCGCGTCCCAGACTATTTTGCCTTGAAAGCCGGTCAGCAGAACGATCTGCGCGGCCAGGTCCTTGATCGAGATCTCAAAACCGGCGCCCAGGTTTACCGGCTCCGGTTTATTATATAATTCAGCGGCCAGCAAAATACCCTCGGCGGCGTCTTCAACGTAAAAGAACTCCCGAGTCGCCTGCCCTGTCCCCCAAACTATCAGCTCCTGCTCACCCCGCTCCTTTGCTTCCAAGCATTTTCTGATCAGCGCTGGAATGACATGCGAGGAATTAAGGTCGAAATTATCTCCCGGCCCATAGAGATTGACCGGCAGAAGAAAGATCGAGTTAAAACCGTATTGCTGGCGATAGGCCTGCGATTGGACCAGCAGCATCTTTTTTGCCAGGCCGTAGGGAGCGTTGGTCTCTTCAGGATAACCGTTCCAGAGATCCTCCTCCTTGAAGGGGACCGGAGTGAATTTCGGATAAGCGCAGATCGTCCCGATCGCCACAAATTTCTTCAGCCCGAATTGCCTGCCCTGCTCGATAAGCTGAACGCCCATCATCAGATTTTCATAAAAAAACTTCCCGGGATTTTCCCGGTTGGCCCCGATCCCCCCGACCACCGCCGCCAAATGAATAACAATATCCGGCTGGGCGTCGCGATACAGCCTTTTGACATCGGCCATCTCGACCAGATTGTAATTTTCTATCTGCGGAATGAATATTTCACGGCAGCCCAGCTCTTTAAGCTTGGCAACGACAAATGAACCTAAAAAACCCGCCCCACCGGTAACGGTCACTCGCTTCTCTTTCCAGAAAGTCATTCTCTATCCCACCGTCAACTTATTATTCGTCCAATTGATCCCTTTAGCGGCCAAGATATTTTTACCTTCACCGGGCGATTTCTGGCCCAGCATTTCCAAATCAGCGTCAACCATGATCTTGACCAGTTCATTGAACCTGACTTTCGGCTCCCACCCCAGGATTTTCCTGGCCCGGGAGATATCCGCCTGGAGAAAATCGACCTCGGTCGGACGAAAATATTTTGGATCGATCTCCACGTGCTCTTGCCAGTCCAGCCCGGCGTAAGAAAACGCCGCGCTGACGAATTCTTCAATGGAGTGGCTTTCGCCCGTACCGATCACATAATCATTAGGCTTATCCTGCTGCAGGATCAACCACTGGCATTCGACATACTCGGGCGCGTAGCCCCAATCGCGCCTGGCCAAGAGATTTCCCAGAAAAAGCTTGTTCTGCCGGCCGGCTTTAATCTCTGCCACCGCGCGGGTGATCTTGCGGGTCACAAAGGTCTCACCGCGGCGCGGGCTTTCGTGGTTGAACAATATCCCGTTGCAGGCAAATAGATTGTACCCTTCTCGATAATTGGTGACCATCCAATAGGCGTAAACCTTGGCGGCGGCATAAGGGCTGCGGGGCTGGAAAGGAGTCGCTTCATTTTGCGGCGCTGGAGCGGCCCCGAACATTTCCGAGCTCGAAGCCTGGTATAACCTGGTTTTGATCCCGCTGCGCCTGATCGCCTCCAGCAGACGCGTTGTCCCTAAGCCGGTGATGTCGCCCGTATATTCCGGCGTGTCAAAACTCACCCTAACGTGGCTCTGCGCGCCCAGATGATAGATCTCATCCGGCCGGATATTGTAAATAAGATCCGTGAATTGTCCGGAATCGGAAAGATCGCCGTAATGCAGAAAGAAATTCGCGCCAATACTATGCGGATCGATGTAAATATGGTCGATGCGGTGAGTATTAAATGTGCTGGCCCGGCGGATCAAGCCGTGAACTTCATAACCTTTGGAAAGCAATAATTCGGCGATGTAGGAGCCATCCTGACCGGTAATCCCGGTGATCAGAGCTTTTTTCATTAGTATTCATTCACCTCGGGTAAAGCATAACAAGATTATACCATTTAGGCATTAATTGTCAAGAAGAGAATTAACTAGTCATCACTAGTCAACTCTATTTAAACGCTTCGATCAAATAATCCAGGAAAAACGCTAAAAACATCGAGCCAAAAAGTCCGATAGAGAAGCCGGCAATAAACGAGAATATCCTCCGCTTCGGGATCGGCTTGTTAGGGACATCCGCCCGGTCGATCACGCTGAACGCATCGATTTCTTTCGCTTCCTCAAGTTTGGCCAGCTCAAACTCACTTTTCAACATTGAGTAAGTCGAAACAAGGATATCATATTCCATCCTCAATCGTCTTGCTTCGACGCCCAAAGCCGACAAATTATCCGGGGCCAAAAGAGAGAATTTTTTTATTTTTTGTTCGGAGCTTTTCAGGTCCGCGGCAACCCTGGGGATCTGGCTTTCCAAATACGCCCTTTTTTTCCTGGCTTCCGTAAAATTCATTTTTCGCCAGTACTTTTCCGCCGCCGCCGCATAGTCATTGGCAATATCGGCGGCCAAAACCGGATCATTATTTATGATCTTGATCTCTATTAATTCGCCTTTGGATATCTTTGGCATCGCCTGAACTGCAGTAATCTGGTCCTGTCTTGATATGCCCGACAGCGCCCACCCCTTTATCCGCTTAGTTAAATTAAGATCATCCAAAACAATTTCGGCAACCGCACGAGATGAAATAATACTTAAAAATGAATTAGACCCATTTAATTGAATTCCAAATAGCCCTGCGGGGACCATCCCCGGAATTTGGGAATTGTTTTGCCCCTTTAGAAGCAGAACAGCTTTGGCTTCATATATTTTTTTTTGCGAAAGTGACGGCCAACCAACAAGAAAAGTCATAATTATCGACGCCAGCACGATAAAAACCTTCCATCTCCAAATAACCGCGACGTAATCCTTCAAGTCAATCTCATCACCCATATGATCCTCCAATATATTCTTATTTCGAGAAAACAGTCTTATATAGCGCGATCGTCGTAAAGACCAAGGAAGTAAAGCTGGTAAAGTCCGAGAAATAAAAGAACTGCGCCGGAACATTTATGACATCACCAGGCATGACTTCAATGTCCTTTTCTGATCGGCCATTAAATATAATATCAGAGCCATCCGCGCCGACCTGCTTATCGCCGCGAGTTATGGTCGAAGCGGAGAAATTAGCCTGCGCTGTCGGACCGCCGGCAAAACTTATATAATCCGAGAATTTTTTCCCGGACAAATATTCGAACCGGCCGCTCCTCTGGACCTGGCCGTAAACGTAGACGAATTTTTTTTCGCCGAGATACAACGGTTTATCGTCTGATCCGCTGAGATATATTTGTACTTTCCTCGGCTGGACCAAACGAAACGAGAAAGTGAATTTTTCCTTATAAACTTCCTTTATTTTCTGATCGATCAGCTTTTTCCCCTCAGGGATGGTCAAGCCCAAGAGTTCGATCTCCCCTACTTTCGGGATAAATATCTTCCCATCCGGCCCGACAACCAGAAGATAGTCCAAGGACATGTCATTCTCACCAATGATCAGATTGGCCGCCACCTGGTCGCCCGGGCCCAATTTGTACTCATTTTCAATGATATTATCACTGACAATGTAGCCCGTATCACTGGCTGTAGCTTGGGCCAAAACGGCGGTAGGCAAATTAAGGACAAAGATCATCAGCATCCCCCAAACAAGCTTCTTCAGCATATATTTATTCTCCTCTTATTTTTCTCTAGTTAGAACTAAGTAAATATTTACTATTATATCATTTAAGTCTTGGGACTGACAAACATCGACAGGCCAGCGGCCCAGCCTATGGTCACCCTACTCCGATACCGTAATAATTAAAACCGGCCGACTGCAGGAGCTTGGGGTCAAAAACATTCCGGCCATCGATGATCACCGGCCGATTCATCATTTGTTTCAACTTTTTAAAATCTACTTCACGGAACTCGTTCCATTCAGTCACAATGATCACCGCGTCGCAATCTTTGGCCGCGTCATAAGAGCTCCGGCCGTATATTAATTCCGGAAATATTTTTTTAACCTTGCCGCTGGCCATTGGATCATAAAGCCGCAAAACCGCCCCTTCAGCCATAAGCTTCTCAATGATATAAAGCGCCGGGGCATCGCGCAGGTCATCGGTCAGCGGTTTGAAGGCCAACCCCCAGATAGCTATCTTTTTTCCTTTCACACCGCCTAAGATGTTCTTTATCTTGAGGACAAATCTTTCCCGCTGGGCCTGATTAACAGCGGCGACATTTTTAATGAGCTTAGTCTCATAATCATGTTTTTGAGCCATATTGACCAACGCCGAAATATCTTTCGGCAAACAGGACCCGCCGTAACCCAGGCCGGCTTTCAGGTAATCATGGCCGATCCGATGGTCATGGCCCATTCCTTCCGCCACCCGCCTGATATCAGCCCCAACGCATTCACAGACATTGGCAATCTCATTAATGAACGAAACCCTAGTCGCCAGAAAAACGTTTGAAGCGTATTTAACCAATTCAGAACTACGGGAATCCATAAAAATGACCCTGGCATTTAAAGGACGATAAAGCTCGGACATTATGTTAGAAGATCTGTTGTGGCTCGAACCAATAACTACCCGGTCGGGATGGAGAAAGTCAAAAACCGCTTTCCCCTCACGCAGAAATTCAGGGTTAGAAACTACCTCAAAATTTTTCCGGCTTAATCCAGCCTTGATCATTAGCTTTTCAACCATTTCCGAGGTTCCGACCGGCACAGTGCTTTTCACGACAACAACTCTAAAATCAGATCTCTTCGATTTTAAAATATTAGCCACTTTCCGGCTGACCTCAATTATCGCGGAGAGATCCGCTTCTCCATTAGGCAGCGGAGGGGTTCCAACAGTAATGAAGACCACACTAGCTGAAGTAATTGATTTCGCAAGCTCATGAGTAAAGAACAGCCTGTTGGCCGCCACATTCTTCAGGATGAGCTCTCTCAACCCCAACTCAAAAAAATCCACCACCCCGTTCTTGAGATTAGCTATTTTTTTCCGATCAATATCAACGCAGGAAACTTCGTTGCCAAAATCCGCCAGGCAGGCCCCGGTAACTAAACCAACATAGCCGGTCCCGATCACACATACTTTCATGAGTGCCCGCTCTTTCGATAGGTTCTAACCACCCACTGGATTTTCATTTCATTCACTTCTCCTTGGCCGCCTTTCTTTTGCCAGTTTAGGTTTAACCATCCGCAGTATCTCTTCCCCCAAGATCCTGTACTGCCCCCCAACCTTGCGCGCTTGCAGCACGCCCCTTTTGATTAATCGTAAAAACGTAGAGCGCGATATTTTGAGGAGAGATTCCGTCTCTTCAGGCGTGTAGATAGCGTGCTCAAGAACTTCCATGCAGGCTCATTTTAACATAAAGTGTCAAAAGGTGTCAAGACGAACCAGTGGCTATAGCGCCCTCATCCGATGCGTTAAAGTTTCGTACCTTCTCCCAGGGGGAGAAGGTGTCTTGCTAAAGCAGCTTTGCTTAGCACCCTCTCCCAAAGGGAGAGGGTGAGAGTCCTCAACGTTAGCGGGTGAGGGCTGAGACATGCTTCGCGATTGCCAAACAAGCGGTTAATCCCGGCGACTCGATGCCGATCAGGTTGATCAGGCCCGGCAAACCAAGCCGCGATTCTTCTCTGATGACAAAATCACGTACCCCCTCACTTGGACCCTGCAATTTTGGCCTGATGCCAGCTTGATCTGGAGCTAGATCTTCTTCCCTAACCTGAGGGAATAATTTAACCACCGACTCCCAGAAAGCACGGCGGTGGGCTGGGTCGACCGTATAATCAAGCTTATCGACATATTGGACGCTCGGGCCGAACTTGAGGCCGCCCGCCAGGTCAACGACCGAATGGACCCCCAACCCGGTCACGTCATGTTCCGGCACCGGATAAACCAAATGTTTGATAAATGGCGGCTTAGTGTAAGCAAAATACTCCCCTTTGCAAAAATGAAGACGATATTTTTCTTTAATAATATCGATCCCAGCCATAGCCGCGAGCTGGTCGGCGTACAATCCGGACGAGTTAATGAGGATTTCTGTTTTCAGCGAAGGTTCGCCGTTTATACTTAGCAAATAGCCGTCCGGTTGACGGCTAACGGCTGTCAGCTGTGAACCATAAGCCAGTAAACAGCCGTTCTCCTGCGCTTCCTGCTCGAGCGCCTTCATTAACTGATGCGAATCAATGATCCCGGTATTAGGCGAATAAAGCGCCTTGACTCCCTTGACCCCTGGTTCAAACTTGGCTAACTCCGTTCCCATCATATACCTCAACCCCCTCACCCAGTTAAGCTCCCCCTGCTTCATCAACCCCTCAAGCTGTTTAACTTCGCCGTCATTAATCGCGACAATTATCTTCCCCAGTCGTTTATGCGGGATATCATGCTCCTGGCAATATTTGTAGAGAAGTTTGCTCCCTTCAACACACAATTTCGCTTTGAGTGACCCTTTGGGATAATAAATACCGGCGTGGATAACCTCGCTGTTCCGGCTGCTCGCTCCCTGGCCAAAAGAAGTTTCCTTCTCCAGCAAGACAATATCCTGCTGTTTCCTGCTAAGCTCGGCCGCGATCGCCAGCCCGACCACTCCAGCGCCGATTATTGTTATTCTGGTTGTGTCCATGGCCCCCTTAACCCCTTCTGTCACGACTATCGTCGTGACATCTTCCCCTTATTAAGGGGAAGATAATAATGAATCAGCTATTTGATCTGATATTTTATCAACAACCAAGTCTATATCATTTAATATATCATCATTTGTGAAGCGGAGAAAGTTTATTTTCAGTGTTTCGAGGAGTTTCTGTCGCGCCCTATCGTATATAACCTGATCTTTACCTTGGTGATATCCACCATCAACCTCGATCGCCAGTTTTATTTCAGAGCAATAGAAATCAACCACAAAACCCATTATGCTGTATTGCCGACGGAACCGGCATCCCTTGAGCTGCCTTCTCCGTAGCTTTTTCCATAACTCCTGCTCCGCCTCCGTCATATTCGCCCGTAATATTTGCCGCTTCTCCCTGTCCTTTCTTCTGTTATATATCTTCGTCATCACTTATATTATAGCGAAAGTGGGGTGTAAAAGCGCAAGCCATCCCCTTCCCCCTTAATAAGGGGGAAGGGGACCTAGGGGTTAGGGGTAAAAGCGGAGCCTAAAACCTGGCGTAAAGTATCATCAATACCGCGGCCAGCCAGCCAAACATGGTCAGGATAAGCGGCCAGTCGGTCAACATGATCGTCTCCGCGCTCCCGCCTTCATCTTCATTGTAGACCAGGTAGAGAAAGCGGAAGAGGCCAAACAGGACAAAAGGAACAGTCAGAATAAGCCTCTGGGTATTGAACTTTAAAACCGTCTCCGGCGCCAGGGTGTAAAGCGAATAAGTGACGATCACCGCCGCGGTTACGATGGCGATCAACTGGTCAAGAAAAACAGTCCCGTAACCCTTGAGCGAAGCGCGATGCCGGTCCGCCCCTTCCCCCAACAACATCAGCTCGTGCCGCCGCTTGCAGAAAACAATAAAGAGGGCCAACAGTGAAGCGCAGACGAGAAACCAGGGGGACATATCGATATTAATGACTTCGACACCGGCCACCCCGCGCAAGACATAACCGGCGGCGATGATAAAGGCGTCAACGATCACCATTTTCTTCAGGCCGAAGACATAGCCGAACATCATTAAATAATAGGCCCCAACTATGGCCGCGAACTTCAAACCGAGAAGAAATGAAAGCCAAAGTGAAAACGGTAGCAAAACGACTATAGCGATGATCGCCACTGTCGGTGATAATTGACCGCTGGCCAGCGGACGAAGCTTCTTTTTAGGATGGAGCCGGTCGCTGGCGCGATCGACCAGATCGTTCAGCAAATAGATAGTGCTCGTCACCAAGCAGAACAAGAGGAAAGCGGAACTGACCTTTAATAGATCGCCCAGGACAAAGAGCCGGAGCGAGAAGACAATCCCGGCATAGACGATCAGGTTCTTCAACCACTGCTTGGGGCGGATAGAGATGAGCAAGGACTTGATCACGCCTGCCCCTTAAACGAGAAATTCTTATGCCCGAAGTAGCTGAAAACGACATTGATGCACATCAGCCCCGCCTGGGCAATGACCGGTGAAATATGGAAGAGCTCGACGCAAAGCGGCAGCAAGGCAAAGTTAAGCAGAAAAGCCGAGCCGTAGACGACGTAAAAACGAGCGTACTCCCGCCAGTAGTTCCCCGCGGTCTTGAAAACAAAGATCTTATAACCGATATAAGCGTTGGTAATGCTGATAATATTGCTCAAGACGAGGATCAAGAGATAATGGACCTGATGACCCAGCAGGTGGTAAAGCGCCACGAAGGCGCCGTAACCGACCGCGGTATTCCAGGCCCCGACCAGGAGATAATTGATCTTTTCGCTGTGACGATCATACAAACGTTTCATTTCCATATAGTATAGTTTATTGATGCGTATTTTGAAAGTAGAGGCGACCTTTAGGTCGCCATCCGAATGGCGGTCTAAAGACCGCCGCTACATTTAAAACGGTCCCTCCCCCCTCTCTTCCTAAGAGAGGGGGAAAGGAGGTGAGTTATAAGGTATAATAATTCCGTTATGCGGAAAATAGTGATCGCGCTCCTGATCGCCCTGGCCTGTTCACCGCTGGTCCACGCCCTGGACCAGATCAACATTAGTTTTACTCGACCCCAAAATACCCCCTACTTCGTCGGCCAGCCCGAATTCAATATCGATGCGGAAGAGTTCAATACGGTCATTTTGAAGATCAAATCGGCCAAGAGCGGCGCCGCCCGGCTCTTCTGGGCAACCAACTTCGATCCGCAGATGAACCAGCCGAAAAGCATCTGGTTCTTTTTCGACCAGTCGAACGACTTCCAAGAATACGCTTTCAACCTCCGCACACAGAGCGGCTATTGGGCCGGTTATGTCGGCCAACTCCTGGTCTATCCGGAAAACGGACCGGCGGGGATCGAGGTCGCTCCAGCCCAAGCCGTGGTCGGCAATTTGGGAACAAATATCGGTTCCGGCTGGCGGGAGTTCTGGGGACCGCGCGGACGGTTGGTCATCGGCAGTACGATCAATACTATCCAAAGCACGAATTTATTCGGCCGGCCGATCTTCAGCTATATTTATTGGTTCTTAGGCATGATCGCCGTCGGTTTTTTGGGTTTTGAGATATATTCTAGTTCCAGAAGTAAAGGATCGGATTGGCGGCTCATCTGGCAAAAGACCGGCCAAGCTGTTGTCCTCTCATTATTGGCTTGCTGGGTACTGCTGGAGGTCAGCTCACTATTTACCAATTTCCTCATGTTCAAAGATGACCTCAAATATCTGGGGAAAGACCAGCGAAGCAAGCTGACCATAGCTAATACCGGCGATTTTTACCCCTTCATGGAGTTCTGCCAAGCCAATATTCCGCCAGAAGCTAAATTTGACTTTCGGATCCCGCCGATCTATAACGATATAAAAGCGATCTATTATCTCTATCCTCGAGAATTGTCGACAACCGAGGCGGATTATCTGGTCGTTTATGATAAGGCGGTTGAACCTGAACTAAGCCGCAAATATCTCCCCTGGAAAGCTTTCCGGGCCCAAGCCCTGATCATGAGGGCAAAATAAGATGATCTTGATCAACCTGGCGGTCTTTTTCTTCCTCCCCTATTGTTTAGGCGCTTTGGTCGTAGCCGCGGCTTCAATTAAAAATCCGAACAGTTTCAATCCCTGGGAAAAAGCCGCTTTATCTTTTCCGCTCGGCTTAGGCCTGCTGGCCATGACCATGTACCTGCTCGACCTGTCCAGCATCCCGGTCACCCTAACAAACATTGGGCTGGCCGTCCTGGCCTATGACGCGGGCCTGCTCGTTTATCTCCACCTGAACAAGGCCTTGAAGCGGCCGACTCTTTCATTTTCTAAACCGAGTTTTGACCTTGATTGGCAGGAATGGGCCTTGTTTATCCTCATCACGCTAAAGAGCTCTTTTATTTTCTTTTCCGCCCTGGTCAAACCGATGATCGACGTCGATGCTTTTATTTTCTATTCCATCGTAGCAAAAGCGTTATACTTCAAACACACCGCGTTTTCGCTCTATGGTTCCCAACTCTTCATGCATAAAACCCCCTTACCATTCTTCGCCCAAGGCTGGGTGCTGATCGGGCTGCAAACAGCCAATGACAACTGGTTAAAGATCATTTCACCTCTCCTCCTGCTCTCTTTGCTCATCATATTTTATAATATTTTGCGCCGAAGCCAATCTCGCAAGCTTAGCCTGTTTTTCACTTTTCTCTTAAGCTCTCTCCCTTTCATTGTTTATCACGCGACAACCGCTTACGCTGATGTGCCGCAGACTTTTTATTTCACGGCCAGCGCCCTTTACCTTGGCCGTTTTTTGAAAGATTTTTCAGAGCGGCCGCCTGAACGGGATTATGCCCCCCTCCTCATCTCTTTTATTTTTGCCGCGATAACGATCTGGGCGAAAAACGCCGGCCTCATGCTGGCCGGGGCCAATATCCTGGCGCTACTGCTCTTTTTATTTCTCGAGAAGCGGCAGTTATCAGCCAAGGATATTAGGAACGTCGCGCTAGCTTTCGTTCTCTTACTGGTACTGGTCATGCCGCTGATCGTCCCAAGGATGAATTTCTTCGTCGGCATGGTGCGCGGTGTGGCCGGCCATCAAGACCCGAATACGCTAGCTGTCGTCAAGAACGCGGCCCAAATACCACTGGTCGAAAAAACCAGAACTATCAGCCAGATCTTTGTCAATAAATTGTTTTTCTATGGCGACTGGCAGTTGGCCTGGGCGTTGCTGGTAATCAGCCTACTGTTTTTCTATCGTCAGGCGTTGGCTGTGCCGCAGCGTTATCTTTTGGGGATATTGGTTTTGGCGACAATGACGGTCTTTGTCCAATTTGAATCGAGCGGGACCTTCGTTTGGTTGTTGGATGGGACTCTTTTAGATCGGTTGATAATGAATGAGGTCCCCCTGGCCCTGTTCGTTTCCGCCCAAGCGATTATTCCCGGGCTAACGGCGTTAAATGTGTTGACAGGCGCGTCAGGAAAGATCAAAAGTTTATCCGCTCCTTCTCGATAACCAGCGGGCGCTTGAGCACCTGGGTATGTATCGCGCCAATATATTCGCCCAGGATGCCGATGAAGAAGAGTTGGACCGAGGCGAAGAAAAAGAAGCCGATGACCAAAGGGGCAATACCAACGTTGAAGCTATTCCAAAATACCAGCTTGTAGACCAAATAGCCCAGTGCGGTCAGTATAGAGAGGAGCGAGATAAAAAAACCGAGCATGGTCGCCAGCCGCAATGGGACCTTGGAATGGTTGGTGATCCCCAACATAGCCATATCGTAGAGCGTGTAGAAATTGTTCTTGGTGATCCCCTTCCAGCGCGTCGGCTGAGCGTATTCGATCTTAGCGATCTCGAAGCCGATATCAGCGATCAGCCCGCGGAAATAAGGGTAAGGATCGTCAATTTTGCGGAGAATATCGACCACCTTCTTGTCGTACAAGCCAAAACCGGTAAACCCCCTCACCTGCTCGACTTCTGACAACGTGCCAATTATCCGATAGAAAAGATTGCGGACCGCGAACATCCAGCGGGACTCCTGGCTCCCCTTTTTCACTCCAACCACGACCTTATAGCCATCTTCCCATTTCTTGACAAGATCGCTGATCAGCGCCGGAGGGTCTTGCAGGTCAGCCACAATAGAAATGACAGCATCCCCTTTGGCTTGCATCAGACCGTAAAAGGGCGAGCGGATATGGCCAAAGTTCCTGGCGTTGACGATGATCTTGACGTTCTTATCCTGGCGCGCGATCTCTTTCAGTCCCGCCACGGTCCGGTCCTGGGAAGCGTTATCGATAAAGATATGTTCGTAATGATAATCTTTAAGCCCGGCCAAGACCTCTTTGACCTGCCGATACAACTCAGCCACATTCTCTTCTTCGTTATAACAAGCAGTAACTACGCTAATTAATTTCACGTTCTCAGCTCCTCTATTTCAAGATGTATTTTACTTCTTGGGCGAGACAGTCCAGGGAACCATATTCCGGCTCATAACCGAGCACCCGGCCGGCCTTGCGACTGAGCGAGTAATAATTATCCTTGCGGCCGGTCGGCGATGCCACGTCAATGTCGTCCCTGACCGAATATTTCAGCCCGTGGTTCTTGCTGAAATAATCCAATATTTCGCGTTTCTCGGCCGGCTTCCGGCTATAAGCGTCAAATACGTCATTGAGCGCTTTCCGCCCGATGCATTTTTCAACCAGCGCGAAAAGGTCCTGATGGTGCAGATAATCACGGGCCATATTGCTCCGGTCGGTCAGCAATTCTTGGCCGGACTTTAAACAGGCGATTATCTCGGTCAATAAGTATTTTGCTTCCGGGTCGATAAACCGGCTGAAATAGCCGAAGATCCTGAGATCAACGATGTTAAAGCCCTTAAGCGACCGGTGCTTGATCTCGGAGTTGAGCTTCGCAATGCCGTAAAACTCGGAACTCTCGACTTTATTTACCTCCCAAGTCGCGCGAGAATCTTCGTCGACCGGCGCCCGAAAGTCCGTCCCAAAAACAGCGCCGCTGCTGAAATTAATATATAAAGCTTCAGGATGCTGCTCGAGATGCTGGATGACAAGATTATCATAGTCCTCCGTCAGCCGGAAAACCGAAACTATCCGGTCCGCAAAGTCAGCTGTTTTTCTGATCCCCACGCAGTTGATCACCACATCATACTTGTCCCGGCTGAATTCATTGAATTCATGAATGGAAACAGTACACTTGGGATCGATCGCCTTAATGAATTCGGCTATTCGTTCGGTCGAACGGGCGAACAGATAAAGGCGGCGATCAGGCTGAACGGCATAATTAAAGATCAATCCTTTAGCGATCTGGCTGGTCGCGCCCAGGATAGCGATCTTTTTCATCGTCCAGGCTCCGGTTTTATTATCATCTCTGACAGGAATTCCTGCCGGTCAAGGAAAGGGAACATGTCTTCATAAGCTTTCGCTACCAGTGTGCCGTCGGGAAGTTTTTCTGAGCTGGTGCGCGGGATGATGAGCTGCCATTCAGGCGTCATCACATCACAGATGACCGGACCGTCGTAGTCCATGACCTCAGCCAGCTTGGCTTCCAGGCCGTCGACCGAATCGATCCTGACCCCTTTAATACCATAGGCAGCGGCGATCTTCAGCGAATCGGGACACCAGACCCCGGTGTCGGGCCCCTCACCCACCAGATGGCCTTCCATGAGATTTTTCTGCGTCTGCCTGATCAGCAAATATCCGTTATTATTGAAGATGATGACCTTGATCGGCAGGTTATTGTGTTTGATCGTGGCAAATTCCTGGATGTTCATCTGCAGACTGCCGTCACCGGTGATGCAGATCGTCCTCTTTTTGTTATTGGCCAAACAGGCCCCGATCGCGGCGACCCAATAGCCCATCGAAGAAAGTCCGCCGGTCGTTAAAAAGCGCTGTCCTGGTTTGATCCTCCAGGTCTGGCAAGCAACATGGAAACAGGAACCGGTATCGACTAGCACCAGGTCCTCCGGGGTCGCGGCCTCGGACAGCTTGTCCGTAAAATAATATGAATTGACCGGTCTTTCCTCCCGATAAGAGGCTTGCACGACCGGATATTTTTCTTTCCAGTGCTGGCATTTTTTCACCCATTCGCTAAAGTCCGGCGCCCGGAAAGCCGCCCGTTGCGCCGCCATCTCCTTCAGGAACCGTCCGGCATCGTCGTTTATTTTCAAGGCGAGATCGCTGATCCCCGGCTTGTTCAATTCTTCTTGGTCTATTTCAACATAGACCTTTTTGGCGTTGCGGCCAAAATCCCCGGGATTATGCCCGACCAGTGCCGAGGCCAGCCGACAACCGACCACCAAGATCAGGTCGGCGTTCTGGACGGCAAAGTTGGCGGCCCGCTCGCCATAATTACCCGGCCGGCCGACGTAAAGACGATGGTCGCTGTTGATCAGGTCGATCCCCAGACGCGCGGTCAAAACAGGAATGTTCAACGCCTCGCTCAATTTGACGAATTCAGCAACGGAACCCGCCAAGCGAACCCCTTGACCGGCCAAAATGATCGGCCGTTTGGCTTGCGAGATCAACTTGAAAGTGTTTTTTACCTGGTCGCTGAGCAGCTGATCATCAAAAGTCCATCTCTCGGGTACGAATTCCTCCAACAGCCGTTCCGGAACTTCCATCTTTTGCACATCTAGCGGCACATCCAGCCAAACCGGGCCCGGCCGGCCCGTAGTTGCTTCGTGATAGGCCCGGCCCAGATAATAGAGGATCTTGGCGGGATCGTTGACCGTCACAAAATATTTGGTCACCTTTTCGACCAGTGGCTTGATATTGATCCCCTGGATGCCGAATTGCCTGATCGGATGGTTTTGCTGATATTCAACATAAGATAGCGCGGACTGCCCGGAAACGACGATGATCGGAGCGGAATCGGTCCAGGCGCCAACGACGCCATTGATCACATTGACGCAGCCAGGCCCGGCGGTGACCAGTGCGACCGACGGTTTGCCGGTGATCCTGGCATAAGCCTCGGCCGACATGCCCGCTGTCTGTTCATGATGAGTACAGATCAACTCAATTTTCTGATTGCGCCCGACCGCGTCAACCAGGAACATCGCCTGTCCGCCCGAAACCATGAAGACAGTGTTTATCCCTTTAGTCGTAAAATAATCAAAAATATAATCGGCTACCCGCATGTGTTTTCTCCTTTCTATAACAACGATCCGATATCATAGCTTTCGCCCTCCGCTTTTTTCCTGCCCGCGAGGTACATCGCCACGTCAACGATATAATCCTCTTGTCCGGCGACCATTTTCCTCTTGCCGAGTTCAATAAAGATATCCCGCGGGTCAACGTGGAACTGTTCGGCTGCCCTTTTTACATGTTTGGCAAAACCGGAAAAGACACCGGCCAGGCCGCTGATCAAAGCGACCGAATCGATCTCCTGCGGCTTTTTCATGATCCCGGCCACGACCTGATCGCTAACATCCATTAATTGGTAAAGGTTAAGGCCCGTCTCGATCTTGACCTTGGTCAATAATCCGGCCAGAACCTCCAGCTGGCAATTACCAGCCCCGGCGCCAAACCCCCTGATAGTCCCGTCAATGATCTTGGCGCCCGCCTTGATCGCCGTAAAAGAATTGCCGACCGCCAGTCCGAGATTGTTGTGGGCGTGAAAGCCAACCGGCACCGTTAGATGGGCTGACAGATGGCGGACCGTATCCTCGACCATACGGGGATCGGACGCCCCCGCCGAGTCCATCAACATGATCCCTTGGGCACCATAGCTCTGCATTTTACCAGCTTCTGCCAGCAACCGCTCCTTGGTCGCCATATGATACATCATCAGTACCCCATGCGCTTCCTTGCCGCGTTGTCTGACGTAATCGATATGCTGGGCGGTAACGTCCGCCTCCGTACAGTGGCAGGCCACGCAGACCAAGTCGACACCCAGATCGAGGGCCGGTCCGAGATCGTCTTTGATCGTACCAAAACCCGGGATCAGGAACACGCCCAAACGGGTCTTTTTCAGTTTTTCCCGGGCACAGCGCAGCATCTTTTCGTCCGACAGTGCCGACAAACCCACTTGCAATGACGACGCCCCCAATCCGTTGCCATGGCCAACTATCACTACGTTCAAGCCGGACCCATCGATCTTTTCACAGTAGTTGGAGATCTGTTCGGCGGACAACTGATGGCTGACGGCGTGGGAGCCGTCACGCAAAGTGGAATCAAAAAACAGTAAATCATTCATGTGATTTTCTCCGGGCGTATTCCTCCGCCACGTTGACCGCCGCGCAGGTAATAATATCCAGGTTGCCTGAATACCTAGGTAGATAGTCGCCTAAGCCGACGACTTCAACCATAGTAGTGACGCGGTCGCTCTCCGCGACCGGGCCCAGCACGACCTTATATCCGGGCACGTATTTTTGGATCCTGAGGGCCATCGCCGCAACTTCGCGGCTGATCCTGGCCATGTCAGGTTCCGCGATTTTCGCATAGATCGTATTGTGCATGAGAATAGGCGGTTCGGCCGGATTAAGATTGATGATCGCTTTTGCCCTGGGCACGCCGGTGAGAGCAAGGATAGCATCTTTGGTGGTCTGTGTGTACTCGTCAATATTGCAGCGGGTGCCGGGCCCGGCAGACCTTGAGGCAATGCTTGCCACCACCTCAACATATTCGGTCTCCGGCTGCGCGGCTAAAATAGCCGCGATGATCGGAATGACCGCCTGTCCGCCGCAGGTGATCAGGTTGACATTGTCGTATTTTAAACACTCGTCAAGATTTAGCACTGGCACGCACATCTTCCCCACCTGGGACGGTGTCAGGTCGATAGTAAATTTGCCCAGCTTTTTCAAGATCGGGGCGTTGTGGAGATGCACCTTGGCTGAAGTCGCGTCAAAAGCGAGCTCACAGCAGCCGGGATCCCGCTGGATCGCATCGATTGAATCAAGCGACGTCCTGACCCCTAACGACCGGGCCAGCTTGATCCCTTCCGAATCGGGGTTCCGGCCGGCAAAGAGACCGCACGAAAGGACCGGCGACCGCTGGACCTTTAATAATAAATCCGTGCCGATGTTGCCGGTGCCGATAATAGCAACTTTAACTTTATTCATAGGTTTAGACATCTATCGTCAGCCCGTCCTTGGCCGTTACCGAGTTTCTAAAAATTGAGCGCGCCTTTTTCCCGGCCGTTATCCGCTCGGACAGAGTGGTATAAATAGCGGCGTCAAAGTGGGCCAGTGCTAATTTCTTTGCGCCGGAAACGGCGGCTATCCGGGCGGCCGACTTCGGATCGAGGTGCGGCCATTGGGAAAGCCTGTTCCCGTTCTTAAAAGCGCATTCCGATATGACCAGGTCGGCGCCTGCCGCCAGTTTATAGGCGTTCTTACACTCGCCGGTATCGGCAATATAAGCGATGATCTTCCCGCCAAAATTTAACCGGAACCCGTAACAACTCGAAACGTGATCGAGTTTCAGGGCCGCTTCAAGGAATGGGCATAATCGGCGCGAACCGAGCTCCCTGACCTTAACCTTGGTCTTCAGGTCTTTCAACGCCAGGGTGAACGGCTGCCGCACCAGCTGGGACAGTATCCGTTTTGTCCCTTTTTGGCCGACGATAGTCAGCCCTTGCTTAAAGCGGAACTTGGCCATGGTATGAAGGCCGATAAGATGATCAAGATGAAAATGACTTAAGAAAAGATAGATCGGCTTCTTCCGGTCTTTGATGTATTGGTCAAGCTTATAGAGGCCAGTCCCCGCGTCAAGCACGATATACGCCTCCGGCGCGTCGATCAGCACGCAGATCGTGTTGCCGGTTTTGGTATCATACCAACCGTTCGTTCCCAAGAATATTACTTTTATTTTCTGCCGGCTATTTTTCACAGATTCCCCTTAGTTGGCTGATCATGTAATCAAGCATACCTTTAGTCATCCCTGGATAGACACCGATCCAGAAAGTATTATTCATGATCAGGTCGGTATTCTTTAGCTTGCCGACCACCCGGTAACCCTGGCCGCGTTCCCTCAGTTCATCAAAACACGGATGCTTGATCATGTTCCCGGCAAAGAGCATCCGGGTCTGGATGCCGTTGATCTCCAAGCGTTTAACGATCTCCCCTCTGGTCAGGCCGGAATTTCCGATCACCGTCAACAGGAAGCCAAACCAGCTCGGGTCGGAGTTTTCGGCCGCCTCCGGCAAGATAAAAACATCCGACAGGTCGTCCAATCCCTCGCGAAGCGTTTGCCAGTTCTTTTTTCTGGCCGCTATGAAACCCGGCAATTTATCCAGCTGGGCGCAGCCAATCGCCGCCTGCAGATCGGTCGCCTTAAGGTTATAGCCAAAGTGGGAATAAACGTATTTATGGTCGTAACCATGCGGCAGTTCGCCAAACTGTTGGGCAAATCTTCGGCCACAAGTGTTGTCCTCTCCTGACGGGCACCAGCAATCACGCCCCCAGTCGCGAAGCGAATTAACGATCTTATTCAATAATGGATTGTTGGTGTAAACCGCTCCCCCCTCACCCATGGTGATATGATGCGGCGGATAAAAACTAGACGTCCCGATATCGCCGAAGGTTCCCGTGTACCCCCATTTGCCGTTTAGTTTATACTTCGAGCCAAGAGAATCGCAGTTATCCTCGATCAACCAGAGCCCATGTCTGACGCAAAAGGCTTTAACCGCTTTGAGATCGAAAGGATTGCCCAACGTATGAGCGACCATGACCGCTTTGCTCTTTTTCGACAAAGCCCGGGTTAATTGAGAACAATCAAGGTTATAGCTTGGCAAAGTGACATCAACAAAAACAGGCACGGCGCCATATTGGATGATCGGGGAGATCGTCGTCGGGAAGCCAGCCGCGACCGTGATCACTTCATCCCCTGGTTTGATCCTTCGTTCGCCAAGCTTGGGAGAAGTCAGCGCCATAAAAGCCAGGAGATTGGCTGACGAGCCGGAATTGACCAGGGAGCAATATCTGATCCCGAGAAATTTGGCCAGCTTGCGCTCGAACTCGTCGGCATAGCGGCCAGCCGTTAGCCAGAAATCAAGCGAAGCGTCGATGAGGTTGGCGATCTCCCGGTCATCGAAGACCCGGCCCGCGTACGGGATCCGATCCCCCGGCTTAAATGCTTTTGCCCTGTGCTTAAATTCATAATGTTCCAACGCCGCTTTGATCGTCTTCTGGCGCAGTTGTTTTTCTTTTTTATCCATTGGTATATTCCTCTATCTGGCCTAGACAAACCGCCCGCATCTCTTGACCGGCCTGATAGGCCTTGGTCCAGTCAACGATCTTGGCCAGCCCCAGCTCAAGGTCCCACTTGGGCCGCCATTTTAATTCTCGCTTGGCTTTACCCGCGTCGAGCATTAAAAATCCGGTCTCATGAGGATGTTTACCTTTATCCAACGCGTAGCTGGCTCGGCCGCCCCAGAGCGAGCAAAGTTCCTTCGCCAGCCATTCGACCGGTTTAGCGTCTTTTTTCTCCGGCCCGAAGTTCCAGGCGGCGGCATATTTGCCGGGGTGACGATAAAGTTTTTCCGCCAGGAGTAAATAACCATACAGCGGTTCCAGGACATACTGCCAGGGGCGGACTGCTTTAGGACTACGAATGACCAGTTGCTTCCCCTTCAGGATAGAGCGGACAAAATCAGGGACTAATCTATCCGCCGCCCAATCCCCCCCGCCGATCACGTTCCCGGCTCTCGCTGTCGCGACATTCATCCCGTACGACCGCCGATAAGCCTGGGCCACCAGTTCAGAACACGCCTTACTGCTTGAATATGGGTCATGCCCTCCTAAAGGATCAAATTCCTTGTACGCGTTACTCGTTACCTGCCTGCCGGCAGGCACGGCGCTATTCCCGTTACGATCCGCATACACCTTATCCGTCGTCACGTTAACGACCGCTTTCACGCTGGCACACTGCCGCGCCACCTCGAGCACGTTTACCGTCCCCATGACATTCGTTGAAAAAGTCTCGACGGGCACTTTATATGACTCCCTGACGATCGGCTGTGCCGCCAGATGGATCACTATCTCCGGCCGCGCCGCTTTCATCACTCTGGTCAATTTTGCCAGGTCTCTGACGTCACCAGTAATCGACTTGACCAACTGATTGACCCGGCAAAGGTCGAACAAGTTGGGTTCAGTCGGCGGTTTCAAGGCATAGCCAGTAACCTCTGCCCCCAGCAGGGTCAACCAAAGGGATAGCCAAGCGCCCTTAAAACCGGTATGCCCGGTTATGAATATTTCTTTGTTTAGCCAAAAACTCTTCTTCATTGTTAGGATTTCGGATTTAGGATTTTCCGCCAGAGGCGGATCCGCCTTCGGCGGAAGGATTTTACCCCCACACCTTCCATGGTGCCTGGCCAGTTTGCCACAGATTCTCCAGCATGACCTTCTCCCTCATTGTATCCATCGGATGCCAGAAGCCGGAATGTTTATAGGCTTGAAGCTGGCCGGCAGCGGACAGTTTTTCCATCGGCTCCTTTTCCAGCGCGGTCTTGTCCGTTCCGATATGATCGATCACTTCCGGCTGAAAAACAAAAAAACCGCCGCTGATCCAAGAATTTTCACCCTCGGTTTTTTCCTGGAATTTGTCAACCTTGCCGTCCGTATGGATGCTCAAGGAGCCAAAACGACCGGCTGGCCTGACAGCCGTGACCGTCGCTAGCTTCCTGTGGGCTTGATGAAATTTAAGCAACTCTTTGATATTGATGTCAGAGACACCGTCGCCATAGGTCAGCATAAAAGGCTCGTTATTGAGGTGGTTCTTGACCCGTTTGAGCCGTCCACCGGTCCCGGTTTCCAGCCCGGTATTGACCAGGGTTACGCGCCAGGGCTCGGCATGTTGACTATGAGTGGTCATCTTTTGCCCATTACTGAAATCAAAGGTCACATCGGCCTCATGTAGAAAATAATTGGCAAAATATTCCTTGATCTGATACCCCTTATAGCCAAGACAGATCACAAAATCATTGACCCCGTAAAAGGAAAAAAGCTTCATGATGTGCCACAGAATCGGTTTTTCCCCTATTTCGATCATCGGTTTCGGCCGAATAACCGATTCTTCCCCTATCCTGGTCCCCAAACCGCCGGCTAAGATCACTGCTTTCATCAAGACACCTCCACTTGTTTAATTATAACCTATTTAATTCACCCTTTAAATGTCGATATGCTTTGCTATAATGAGATTGGAAATGAAGACAATTAAGTTGGCCCAATTCATCTTGATCATGACCTGCCTGACCCTCTTTGCCTCTTATTTTTATAAGATCGACTCGGTCCCGTTTGTCCGCCTCGATGACGGAGAACTAATGCAATTATCAGAAACATTCGCCACCCACGGCTACTTGGGAAGCGAGATGATGGATACCGGCCATAATGAGCATCTCTACTATCACGTCCACCCTCCCTTTTACTATCTAGTCAACGGCCTGGTCTTTAAGCTGGCCGGCGTCGGGGTCACTCAATCACGCCTGGTCTCCCTCGTTTCAGCCCTGGCCATCATTCTCCTGACCTTTTTGCTCGCCGGCCAGATGCTCAAACTCCCTCTTTCCCGCAACAATTTTCTCCTCCTGGCAGCTTTCTTTTTAAGCACTCCGCTCTTCTTCGTCCTGGCCCGCTCCAACCGGCCCGAAATGCTGACCCTGCTACTCGCTCTCTCGGCCATTCTCACTTACAGTAATTACCAGAAAACCAGGAAAATCATATTTTCAATGTTCAGCGGCCTTTTAGCCGGCCTAGCCTTGACCACCCAGGCCTACGCCGCGTTCGTCATCCTCTTCCTTGTTTTCTCTCAATATCTTGACCGTCAGAAAAACTGGCGCCTTATCGGACTCTTCCTCGTCGCGTTCGCCTTGCCGTTAACTATTTACCTGGCCTGGATCTTTCGCGATCTCCCTTCCTTCTATTATCAAACCGTTATTATTAGGCAAGCGGCCGATAAATTGAACCTGGTCGCCCTGCTCTCCCGTTACCGCGCGTTCTTCTCGTCGCTTGAGTCCATCGTCACAACGATTTGCTTCTTCGCTTCGGTCACCCTGGCTTTATTCCTGAAACAAAAGAACCAAGATAGATCGACTGCCCTTTTCCCCGAGCGGCTGTTGCTCGGTATACTTTGTTTTTTAGCGATCTTTCTCCTGATCCCCGTCCTCAACAAATATTATTATGTTGTCCTGCTCCCCTTCATCTATCTGTTTTTCGTCTATACTCTCAATAAGTATCGTCACTGGGCCTTCGTCGCGCTGTTTTGTCTCTACTTTCTGACCAATCTCCTGGGCCTGGCATTCTTCTGGCAAAAGTACCATGATTTCGACTACCCCGCTTATGGCCGCAGAATAATCGCCCAATTGCCCGCCCCCGGTAGTTTCAGCGTCTTAGCCAGCCCCTCCCTGTATCCGGCCCTCCGCAGTTACCAGTTTTACGCCTTTAACAACGGGTCGATCGTCAAGCCGGACCAAACCTATCAGGGCTTCAAGCGCAGAATTGAGCAATTAGGGATCAAATATATCGTCGTCCAGGAATATAACGATAAGTTATACGCCGGTTTGGCCTACCTCAACCGGTTCCTGAAGAACGATTGCCATTTAATTGCCAAGGTCCAAGACCCCTATTACGGCAGCGAAGGGGTCAAACGGAACAATTACATCAAGATCTACTCAGTCGTCATCAGATAAACGTCCCAAGAGCCCTCTTTTACTGAAACGCGGATCATTCTTTTTCAGGAACGACCAACCTCGCTTGAACAGTTCATAAGCAAACCCCGGCAAGACCGAAACGAACGGAGCCAGCAGGCTTGAACCCAGCCGGTAGAACCTGGACCCAACGTAAAAGCGCCGGCGGCACTCCCGGCAGTAAAGCATCAGGAAAAGGACCTGCCGAGATAGAACGTAAAAATTACGATATTCTATCTCGCGGTGACAATGGGGGCATTCGGCTTTTAGCTTGACGGTCCCGGCCTCGCCCTCGCTCAAAACATAGCGCGGCGCATAGATTCGATGCCTGACCCTGGTCCGGACCACTTCGAACCAAAGTTTTCCAAACTCATTATTGGTCATCTTTTCGCTCATGTTAAATATGTCAAAAATATGATTGGCAATAAAATCGAGCTTGTCCTTGATGATCCCGCGGTCAACCAGCCGTTGGTAGAGAGCGGTGCCGGGATAAGGGTTAATAAAGCCCAGCTGAATGCCCGCTTCCACATTGTCTTTCCAGTAGCCCAGGGTCTCCTGCGCGGTCGCCCTCGTCTCCGCCGTGTCGCCAAAGATAAAATTGCCCTGGATACTGATGTCGTTTTTAAGCGTTAATTCCACCGCCCGCTTGATCTGTTCGGGAGAAATGTGTTTTTTCATGCTCTTCAACACTTGCGGACTGTAACTTTCAAAGCCATAGCTGATCATATAGCAGCCGGCCGCTTTCATTTTAGCCAGCATTTCGTCATCGATGCGGTCCACCCGCATCTGGCAGTTCCAGCGGCAGTCCCAGGACAAAATATCGGTAAAAGCCTTGATCTGCTCGCAAAACTCGAGCATTCTCTGGCGGTCATTGGAGAACAGCTCATCATAAATACTGATGATGTTAATGCGATAGCGCAGCACATTCAGCCGCAACTCGTCCATGATCGAGTTGAGCGAGCGCTGCCGGTATTTATTACCCAGCGGATGGAAGCAAAAGGTGCAGATGAACGGGCAGGAGCGGCTACAGATGATCGGATAGGTCCGCGGCTTATCGAACAGGTCGTAGAAATACTGGTCGCTGGGATGCATGTGGTCCAGGTATTTTTCGAATTCGAACCCGTCAAAATCGGGATAAGGGATGAGATCGATGTTCGGGATCGGGTCCCTCGGCTTGGTCGTTTTGACCTTGCCCCGCTCGTCCCGATAGATCAAGCCGTCCACTTGGCCCAAGTTCCCGCGTTCGGCCAGACAGGCCACCAGCTCGCTGATCGTCTGTTCACCCTCGCCGATCACCCCCTGATCCGGCTTTAAATGGTCGAACATAAGCTCCGGCTCGCTGGAGAGGATCCCCCCACCCAGGATCACCCCGACCGCCGGATCGGCCTGCCTGACCGCCGAGATCACGGCCTTGATCTGGTTCAAATAGGTCGAAATGCCGCCGGTCAGGACCTGGTCATACTTTTTCCGACCAAGAGCCGACCGGACTATATCGTCAATCGGGCCGGCGTAATGGTTGATGTTCAAGACGTCGACTTCATGGCCGTCCTTTTTCAGGACAGACGAAAGATAAGCCAGGCCCAGGGGGAACATGTAGCGGTAGTAAATGACATCTCCGACAAACCAGCGCGGACTGACGATCAAGACTTTCATTAATTATCCCTCCAGCATCGCTTTAATATTTAGCGGTTCGCCTTTGACCGTTTTCCGGTAGAGACCTCGACCGAACCGGAGCAATAAAGTCGGCAGGAAGATCAGCGGAGCTATTTTGAGCCAGAATAACGGCTGTGACCAGTAGTAGCGCACTAAAAAGGGCCAGATCACCCGGTTGAATCGTTGGGGGTCATTGATCTTCGCCCTGACCGCCCAGGAATAGCCATCATTCCTGATCACCAGCTCATCGATCATCCTGACATATTTCTGGTCGGTGAACACTCCGGCGGCAATGCGATGGTACATGGTCACATCGACCATTAAGCGCTCTGCCGGCCCGACAAAGCTATCGTTCCCCCAGCGCCGTTTTACCACCGGAAAAGGCAAATAGGCCAGCAGCCCGGGAGCGGCACCCCACAGCATCTTTTGAAAAATATAAACATGGATGTACTTGGAACCGAGATAAGCTTCTTTGTTTTCGGTCCGGAGCCAGCTCTCGCGTTTAAATATAATATTGGAAAGGTAGTTGAAATAAGCGATCAATTTTTTGTTCGTCCGAAAATATTCCTCGATCGTTCGCTGTCGTTTAAAATCGAATATTGTTACTCCCGGGAACGGCATTATCCGGCGGTAACGCATCGGTCGGTCGGGGGTCAGCAAAAAATCCTCTTTTTCGCCATAAAATAAGTCGGCTTGAGGAATGGCTCCGATCTCTCGGGTAACGCGCTGCAGTGCTCCCGCCGCCAGCAAGTCGTCATCGCCCAATATCCAGGCATATTCTCCGCTAGCGCGCTCAACCACTTTCAGGCAATTAACGTCAAAACCAAAGTTACTTTCATTCTTAAAATATTGTATTGGTACTTTCGCCGATAGGCTCAAGTCCGCTACGACCTTAGCCGTTTCATCGGACGAAGCATTGTCCGAGATGACGATCTCGAGGTCAGCGGTGTTCACCGCCTCGGCCTGAGCCAGGATGCTCTCGACCGCTTCCTTTAAAAGCAAAGCCCGGTTAAAGGTCGGGATGCAGATTGAAAGTAAAGGTCGCTGTTGTTGCGGGGTCATGACCTGCTTTTCAACTCCTTGATAAAACCGAAGATGTACTGCCGTTCGAATAACAACAATAGTCCGCCATAGGCAAGGATATAGCCGGTTCCCGCTCCAGCCATCGCTAGGTAGGCCGGCAACTTAACCAAGCAGAGGGCTAAAAACCAGTAAACTAATACCGCAAGGAGCGCCAGCAAACCAGGGAGCAAATATTCTTTTAACAGGTTCAACTTCATCACCCGTTGCGTAAAATAAGTCGTCATGATACAGGCGGACGTTTCGGCCAGGATCGTGGCGACCGCCGCTCCAGCCATGCTGAATGGCGGGATCAGAATGAAGTTGAAGATTATATTAACGACCGCACCCACGGCCACCGCCCACATAAAATCATAATACCGGCCGGCCGGGATCAAGATCAACACACCATAGCAACTACTGATCGTCACCGGTAAAACCATCCAGATCAATAGTCGCAAGGCTGCAACCGCTGGGGCATATTGCTGGCCAAAGGCCAACCCAACGATCAGCGGCGCGATCAAATAGACCAGAAGTGTAAGCGGAATAAAAGCCATGGCGGTCAACCGGGCGAACTTTTTGATAAATACCGCGGCGCCTTCCGGGTCATGGACGATCCGGTGGCTCATGACCGGCATGGCGGTCTGCTGCCAGATCCCGAACAAACCGACACAGACAAAGATCACCCGATAGGCGGCGCTATAGTAACCGACCACCTCCGGCCGGTCCATAAAGCCGAGCATGATCGTGTCCAGATTGTTATAGATCTGGATCAGGAAGATCGAAGCGCCCAGCGGCAGCGCCTGCCAGAAAAGGGGCCACCAGGTAACCGGAGCCAGGGCCTTAAGCCGAAGAGGCATCTTTCGGCCAAAGAGGAAAAGCAGGAAAACGAGCGACGAAAACAATCCACTGCCCGCCAGGATGATCGGCGCCCTTAAGAGGTCCTGCGGCCCCTTCACCAGCCAAAAAGTCAACAGCAAGGCGCCGCCGCTAAAAATGATCTTCGCCAGCGGTATGTATTCCATAAGTTCAACCCCGGCAAAGACCCATTCGGTGTTAAGGGCGCGGTAAAAGATAAAGAGAAAAGTAGCCCCAATAAGTAGCCGTAGCTCACCGGCCATGGGGAGAACAAACAAGGTTGCGCAGGCTAAAACAAAGATGATCAAAGCGGTTATCGCCCTGACGAATAAAAGATTCAAAGCGATCACCCCGGCCTGCGCTCGGTCCCGGGCGATCTCCCTTGTTCCCAGCAGTGAAAGCCCGTTGTCGACCAGCATCACCAGGTAAAGGACAAAAGCCTGGGCAAATTGGTATAGTCCAAAAGCCGACGCGCCCAGGACCCGGGCAACATAAACGATCAGGGCCAGATAGATCAAGCCGTTCAAGCTGTTGCCAAAGAAGAGCCAGGACATATTCTTGGCAATGCGTTTAGTGACGCTCTGTTCCATATCTACAGCTCCACTCCCCAGTACGCCCCACCCAATCGATCAGCGATGTTGAGCGACCGGAAACCGTTGGTCCCGGGCTGATCATGGCTTAGCAAGATCAAGGCGTTTCTGTCTTTTATCGCGGCAATATCAGCGGCCCGCTGATAATCGAAACCTTTTAACGCCAGCTCAATAATATCTGCCAAGTCATCGTTCCCCAACACGACAAATTTCTTCTGGCCGTTGTTATACTCTTCCAGCACGATCTTGGCGATCTCCGCCTTCACTTGCTTGACCAGATCGACCGTCTTGAGGATGTAGTTATACGATTTCTGGGCCTTTTCCGAGAAACCTTTCGGAGTGATCAGGTATTCCACTTTGCGGGGATTTAGATTAAGGGTCTTGACCAGGCCGCGCTTAACCAGGCGCTTGAGGATCAAGTTGACCGCGCCGAGCGACAGCTTGGTCCGGCTGGAGAGCTCCCTCTGGGTCAGGTTCTTCTCCCTAGCTATCTCGTCAATGACTTTTAGTTCGTTCGCGTCAACCATGATGTTCACCTATCGTTCAACTAGTGAACATTGTATCACTTAGGGCGCGGTTGTCAAGAGGTATTTATGACTTAACCCGGGCGAAACGGCGCTTGCCGACCTTGACCAGCTTCTCGCCGGCCAGAACAACGACCAGTTTTTCATCTTGGACCGTCTCTCCGTCGATCGACACCCCGCCCTGCTGGACCAAGCGCCGGGCTTCGGTCTTGGACGGGGCCAGCTTGGCCGCAACCAGCAGATCGATGATATTCACTTTATCCTTGCCGAGGACAACAGTCTCAATATCCTGCGGCACTCCGCCTGACTTGAAGACCGACTCGAACTCTTTTTCCGCTTCCAGGGCCGCCTGGTTCGAATGGAACCTGGCCACCAAGATCCGAGCCAGCTCCATCTTAGCCGCCTTCGGATGCATTGTTTTGACATCCGCCAACGGTTTATCGGTCAGCAATTCATAGTAGCGGAGCATCAGCGGGTCAGAGATCGAGAGGATCTTACCGTAAATCTCAGACGGCGGCTCGGTGATCCCGATATAATTGCCCAAGGATTTGCTCATTTTTTGAACCCCATCCAACCCCTCCAAAATAGGCATCGTCAGAACAACTTGCGGCTTTTTGCCGTTGCGCTCCTGAAGAGTTCTCCCTACAAGCATATTGAATTTCTGATCGGTCCCCCCCACTTCCAGGTCCGCCTCCAGATGTACCGAATCGTAACCCTGGAGCAAAGGATACAAGAATTCGAGGATTGATATCTCATTTTGGTTCTCAAAACGGGCTTTAAAGTCGTTTCTTTCCAACATTCTGGCCACAGTGTATTGCGAAGCTAATTTGAGGATCTCCGGCAAATTGATCTTGGACAGCCAGTGGCTGTTATAGACCACTTCCGTCTTCTGCTTATCAAGTATTTTGAATACTTGCGCTTGATAGGTCCGGGCATTGCTCTCCACCACATCTTTCGGCAAAGCTTTTCTGGTGATCGACTTACCTGAAGGATCACCGATCATGGCGGTAAAATCACCGATGATGAAGATCACTTTGTGCCCCAGGTCCTGGAACTGTCTTAACTTATTTAAAATGACCGTGTGCCCCAGGTGAATGTCCGGGGCCGATGGATCGGCGCCCCACTTGATCTTTAAGGGCTGCCCAGTTTTAAGCTTTTCCACCAACTCGCTTTCCGGGACCAGCTCGCTAAACCCGCGCTTGATGACGCTTAATTGTTCTTCAAGGTTTTTCATTTTGCCCCCATCTCGGCCAGCACCTGGCGGATGATATTAACGGGAACGTCATTGCGAACGACGACCTTTCCCATTTTTTCCGGCAGGACAAAATTGACCAGCCCGGCGCTCACCTTCTTGTCAATGGCCAGCCCGGCAATGAGTTTCTTGGCCGGCAACCCTTCGACCTCGGTCGGCAAGCCGAGTTTTTCGAGCAATCCCTTCAGCCGCTCGACCAGCTCGGTCTCGCACAATTTCATCTTCTGGGCGATCCGCGCTGCGGCGACCATACCGACGGCGACCGCTTCGCCATGGTTATACGCCCGATAGCGGGTCAGCGACTCGATCGAGTGGCCGACCGTATGCCCGTAATTGAGGATCATCCGGAGACCCGCCTCCCGCTCGTCTTTGGCCACGATCCGCGCCTTGATCTTGACCGACTCGGTAACGATCGTCAGCCAGAGCTTAAGGGCCGCCCGCTTGGTATCTTCGTCCTCGAACGCCTTGGTGTTGAGGTGGTGGGAGTTCGCTTCCAGGAACTTGAAGAAATCGGCATCTTCGATCACGCCGTATTTGACGACCTCGGCCAGGCCGGTCCGCAGCTCCCGCGCCGGCAGGGTGCCCAGCGTGTTCACGTCGATGTAGACCGCCTTGGGCTGGTAAAAGCAGCCGATCAGGTTCTTACATTTTGGATGGTTGACACCGGTCTTGCCGCCGATCGCCGCGTCGACCTGCGCCAGCAGGGTCGTCGGCACGGGAAGATAGTCGATCCCTCGCATATAGGTCGCGGCGATAAAACCACCCAAGTCACAGGTCACGCCGCCCCCCAGGGTAATGATCAGCGAATCGCGGTGCGCCCCGTATTTGACCAGATCGTCATAAAGCTTGGCGGCCGTCTTCATATCCTTGTAGCGTTCGCCGCGCGGCACTTCCAGCGTGACCGGCCGTTTTTTAAACCCCTTCCGCACTTCATCGCCATAGAGGTCATTAACCAGCGGGTCGGTGATGATAAAAACGTCCCGCCCCCATTGCTCATCGGCCACCAGTTTGCCCAACTCGGACAAGGTCCCGCTCCCCAGGATCACTTCGTAGGCGCGTTCTTTCAGGTCGACTTTGACTTTAGCCATTTTTCTATTTCCTCCGATACTTGATCAACATCGAGCTTCGACGTATCGACGATTTGGTCGGCCGCCTGACGGTAGAACGGCTCCCGCGCCGCCAGCCGCCGGACGATCTCTTTCTCCGGGTCGGCCACTTCCAACAGCGGCCGGTGCTCTTCGTGTTTGATCCGGTGCCAGATCCGCTCCGGATCGGCCCAGAGGAGAATGACCGGCCCTAAGCTTTTCAGCAGGGTGACATTCTCCGGCCGCAGGACCATCCCGCCGCCGGTTGAGAGGACAAAATGGTCGTAATCCTGCAAAGTCTTGAGCACCTCGCTCTCGAGGGAGCGGAAATATTCTTCGCCGTCAGTCGCGAAGATCTGGCTGATCGTCCGCCCCTCGGTCTTCTCGATCAGCTCGTCGGTATCGAGGAGATCAAGCTGCAGCTCGTCCGCCAGCCGCCGGCCAACCGCCGTTTTACCCGCCCCCATAAATCCGATTAAAACTATGTTCATATTTCTTCACCTAAAGTAATAAATGGCCCCGGCGGGGATCGAACTCGCGACCTTCGGTTTAGGAAACCGCTGCTCTGTCCAACTGAGCTACGGGGCCATTTATTACTTGTTCTTCGCTACGAACTCCCGGACCGCTTTCAAAGCGATCCGCCGCAGATTCACCGCCGGCGTCACAAAGCTCGGCGGATCTTCATACAAACCCAGAAGATCATTCGTCACTAAAACTTGACCGTTGACCTTCTTGCCCGCCCCAATGCCGATCGTCGGGACCTTAACCGCTTTGGTTATTTTCGCGGCCAGCTCTTCCGGGACCATTTCCAGGACCAAAGCGAAACAACCGGCCCGCTCCAGCACTTTAGCGTCGCTCATCAACTTAACCGCCGTCCGCTTATCTTTTCCCTGCACCCGGTAACCAAGGATATTGACCGATTGAGGAGTTAACCCGATATGCCCCATCA
>JBAZQW010000214.1:0-4195 GCA_041645005.1 Desulfotomaculaceae bacterium
ATATGGAATTTCGACAGTACGCTAAATGAAGTAAATACTGAAGAAGAAAAAAATTGCAGCGCTAGGAAATCTACGCACCTTAACTGTATCAGGGATATGGCTGAGGCGGTTCTTACCGGTCGCAAACCCCTGGTTGACGGGAATGAGGGAAGGAAAGCGCTGGAAATAATACTGGCCATTTATAAGTCCTGTGCCCTCGGCCAGGAAGTAATAATCCCATGAAAATCATAAAAGAACTTATAACACCGGAAGTGGCAGATACCTGATGCGTCAGATTTATCGTAAAATTTTGTTGATGCTTTTTGACATACTTCTGGTCAACGCAGCGTTTACTGTTGCAATTCTCTTTATTGCCCAGACGGGTTTCCTCTTCAGGCAGGGTGAATTTGCAAAATTTGCAGCTGTCATAGCTGTTGCGTCACCAATTTCTTTTTACTTGTTTGGCCTTTACAACCGCATCTGGGAGTATGCCAGTGTTGGCGAAATATACGCGGTTATAAAAGCGGTAACTCTGTCTGTGCTATTTTTATATGTTGCAAACAATTATTTTCTTAAACAATATCTTCCAGACGGTATTTATTTTTTAATCTGGCTGCTGACTTTATTTCTAATTGCCGGTTCAAGATTTTGCTGGAGAGCTGTGAGTGACTTCTACTCGGCCAGGAAGGTGAGGCTGCGCAAGAAACGTGTATTAATTGTAGGCGCCGGCGGAGCAGGGGCTTTGGTAGCCAGAGCAATCTTTAACAATGCCACTGAAATTGAGCCTGTAGGATTTATCGATGACTGTGCTTCCAAGCAAAACATGAAATTATTTGGACTTCCGGTGCTGGGGAAACGTGAAGACATACCTTTTTTGGTTGAAAAATACGGGGCGGAAGAAATTATCCTGGCCATACCTTCGGCGTCCAGTAAAACTGTTCGTGAACTGGTTAACATCAGCCGTCACACGTCAGCACGTTTAAAAATAACACCCAGTGTATTTGACTTTATTGACGGCAAAATTAATTTGAAGCAAATAAGAAATGTTGAGGTCGAAGATTTGCTGCACCGTGAACCGGTTAAAGTCAATTTAAGTGAAATAGCGGGGTATTTAACAGGACGCGTCGTGCTGGTTACCGGGGCGGGCGGGTCTGTAGGTTCAGAATTATGCAGGCAGGTCGCTTCTTTTAAACCCGGGCTAATCATTCTTTTAGGCCGAGGGGAAAACAGCTTATATGAAGCGGATTTAAGTCTTGGTGGCCTTTATCCTGAAGTTAACCGGATCATTGAAATAGCAGATGTAAGGGATTGCGGCAGAGTTGAGCGTATTTTTTCAAAATATCGCCCTGAAGTCATATACCATGCCGCCGCGCACAAGCATGTGCCGTTAATGGAAAATATTCCGGATGAAGCCTTTAGAAACAATATAATCGGCACTTTAAACGTGGCGCGTGCGGCAGACAGGGTTGGCTCACAAGTTTTTGTACTTATATCTACTGATAAAGCGGTTAACCCAAAAAGTGTTATGGGCGCTACCAAGAGAGTCGCTGAGATGATTACCCAGAGGATAAACGAAAAATCCAATACAAAATTTGCTTCTGTTCGATTTGGGAATGTACTTGGCAGCAGGGGGAGTGTAGTGCCGCTATTTAAAAAGCAGATTGCAGCAGGCGGTCCGGTCAAAGTGACTCATCCGGACATGACAAGATATTTTATGACTGTACCGGAAGCCGCACAGTTAGTTATTCAAGCTGGCGCCATAGCAAAGGGAGGAGAGATCTTTCTGTTAGATATGGGAGAACCAGTGAAAATTGTTGACCTGGCCAGGGATTTAATCAAGCTGTCCGGTTTCCGGCCGGAAATAGACATACCCATTGTATTTACCGGGATCAGGCCCGGTGAAAAACTATCTGAAGAGCTGTATACCGTCAGAGAGCAAACCCGCAAAACAAACCACGATAGAATAATGATTGTGGGAACTAACGAAAGTTATTTGCCAACCATAGATGAAATCTTTTTCCAGAGACACCCCGGTGATTGGCGGTTTGATGAGAGGCAGTCATTATCGTTGCTGCAAAAGTTAGTACCCAGTTTGGCTTGTACTATGGAGCAACATTAGTGGAGGGAAAATGATTTGGAAAGGCCGGTAGAAGAAACAAAAAATAAAATAATAAATAAAATAATAAACCGCCAGGCAAAAGTTGTTGTAATTGGCTTAGGTTATGTCGGATTGCCCCTGGCCGTGGAAAATGCCAAAGCCGGCTTTAATGTAACCGGTATAGATAAAAGTGAAGAAAGGGTCAATCTGCTTAAGGCGGGTAAGAATTATATCTCAGATGTCAGTGAGGTTGATCTGAAACAGCTGGTTTCCGAGGGCAAAATTTACGTTACGTCTGATTATGACAGCTTGAAACAGGCGGATGTAATAATTATCTGTCTTCCCACACCGCTTACCGCAACCCGTGATCCGGACATCTCACAAATTATTGATGTTATTGAAAAAATAGCTGTGAGTATTCGCCGAGGACAGTTGGTCACGCTCGAAAGCACCACATATCCGGGTACTACCCAGGAGATCGTCTTACCTAAATTATTAACAAAGGGACTTAAGGTTGGAGAAGATTTCTTTCTGGCTTTTTCACCGGAAAGAGTCGACCCCGGCAACAAACGCTTTAAAACCAAGAACATTTCCAAGGTTGTAGGCGGGGTAACCCCGACCTGCCTTGAGGTGGCCCAAATTTTTTATACTCAAACCATAAAACAAATAGTACCGGTGTCTTCGCCTGCAGCGGCTGAAATGACAAAGATATTTGAAAATGTATACCGTGCGGTCAATATCGCACTGGTTAACGAGCTGATGTTTATCTGCGACCGTATGGGACTTGACGTTTGGGAAATTGTTGAAGCTGCGGGAACAAAGCCTTTTGGCTTTCAGATATTTCACCCGGGTCCGGGAGTAGGAGGGCATTGCATACCAGTCGACCCGTTTTATTTAACCTGGAAGGCGAAAGAGTTTGACTTCTATTCCAACTTAATTGAAACCGCCGTTCAGATTAACATAAAAGCATCCTATTTTGTAGCCCAAAAAGTCTGGGAGTATTTAAACAGAATAAACAAAAAAAGCATTTGTGATTCAAGGATACTGGTTTTAGGGGCCGCTTATAAAAAAGATATCGAAGACTGCCGGGAATCTCCCGCGGTAAAGATCATGTCCATCCTGGCTGATTATGGAGCGGAAGTGATTTACCACGATCCGTTCATCCCCACAGTTGAGCTGACTTCAAAAAGGAGTTTAAAAAGTGTCGACCTGACTGAAGAGGAGTTGGCGCGCGCTGATTGTGTTGTAATCGCCACCGACCATAGCTGTTTCGATTACGAATGGATAGCTGATCACGCCTCGATACTGGTTGATACCCGGAATACAACAAAAGGCTTAAAGAGAAAAAGCAATAAAATTTTCAGAATTTAATGGTTGAGGGGGCGGGTAAATGGTGTTGCCGTTAGCGGATTTAAAAGCACAGTATGATTCAATCAGTGAGGAAATAATGACTGCCGTAAAATCAGTTTTGGCAAGCGGCGAATATATTCTGGGCCAAAATGTGGCTGCACTGGAAAGCTCAGTTGCAAAATTATGCGGGGTCAAACATGGCATCGGTTTGGCCAGCGGTACCGACGCGCTCCTGTTATCATTATTGGCTCTTGGTGTGGGACCTGGCGATGAGGTTATAACCACGCCCTACACCTTCTTTTCCACGGCGGAAGTTATTTCAAAAGCAGGGGGAAAACCTGTGTTTGTAGACATTGACCCCCGGACTTATAACCTTGATCCCCATCTTGTGGAAAAAAGGATCACCTCCCGGACCAGGGCCATCATACCGGTGCACATATTCGGGCAAATGGCCGACATGGATCCGCTGCTGGATCTTGCCAAAACTTACGGTCTGGCGCTAATTGAAGACGCCTGCCAGGCTATAGGCGCCAGTTACAAGGGGCGTATGGCCGGATCTCTTGGCGACACAGGCTGTTTTAGTTTTTACCCGACCAAAAATTTGGGCGGCTATGGTGATGGGGGGATGGTTGTAACTAATGATGACGAACTGGCCGGCCGGATCAGACTTTTAAGGGTGCACGGCAGCAGAAAAAGGTATTACCACAGCGTTCCCGGTTACAACAGCCGCCTTGATGAGATTCAAGCCGCCGTGCTGAGAGTTAAAAT
>JBAZQW010000215.1:0-4175 GCA_041645005.1 Desulfotomaculaceae bacterium
ACGTCTCTTTAGGCAAAGCTTTGGGTAGTATTTCGGTCAAGAAAGTTATTACAGGACTTGTTGCTGTCGCCCTGATTACCGGGGGCATTTTCTCCTGGTTCGCCTCCGCTCAGCCCGACGGCCTGGAATGGTCCATGTTTAAGACTGCCGGGGTCGAGGAGCTTGAGACAGCAGATGGAATTCACCAGACAGCTGGAGAAATTCAGGAAAAGACCGCGTTTCTGCCGGATTACGGCTTTAAAGCCACGGAAACTGCAGCAGAACCAAGCGCCGCGGAAAGCGAGGAAGCCTGGCCGGCTGTCAGTGCGGGCACAAGTGTCTCAGGGGTAATTGGGGGTACGCTTACACTGGTGCTTGCCTGCATTATCGGTCTTGGCATCAGCATCGTCAAAAGAAGGGGAAAAGTAGGCGCCGCTTGATTAAAACGCGGGTGGGCTAAAAACCCCCCGCTATTATTTTGTATAGGATTTGATCACTAATATGGCAGGCATTATACAGTCATTGTACGAAATCCGCTTTCTGGACGAGCTTGCGGAAAAGCGGACAGTTATTCACAACATACACCCGCTGGCAAAGCTTCTCACCACTATGATTTATCTGATGGTGGTGGTTTCTTTTGACAAATATGAGATAAGCGGGCTATTACCTCTTGTCTTTTACCCCGTAGTTATCATAGCGCTAGCGGAGATCCCACTGTTACCTATTCTCAAAAGAATGCTGCTGGTTGTTCCTTTCGCTTTAGGCATTGGCGCTTTCAATCCTGTTTTTGATCACAGGATCGTTTTTGCAACCGATTGGTTTGTGCTTACAGGAGGCTGGGTTTCCTTTTTTTCTATTATCATCAAAAGCATCCTGACCGTCCTGGCTGCCCTCACCGTCATTGCCACAACCGGTATGGGCAAAATTTCGTCCGCACTTCGCCTGCTCCATGTTCCCCGTGTGTTTGTGCTCCAACTTCTACTAACTTACCGCTATATTTCGGTACTGATGGCGGAAGTTGCCAGGGTATTGCGAGCTTATCATATGCGCGCACCTTTACATAAAGGCGTACGGCTTGATGCCTGGGGCCCACTGGCCGGCAACCTGCTCATCAGAACTTTTGAAAGGGCGCAAAATGTGTATCAGGCCATGATTTTAAGAGGATTTACGGGAGAATACAAGACCGGAAGCGCCCAAAGAATAACCGTGACAGATATACTGTATCTCATTGGCTGGACGTTCTTCTTTGCCGCGGCGCGCCTTTTCGACATCCCGGCACTGATGGGTTCACTGGTAACAGGAGTGGTCAAATGAGTCATCATATTACTGAAGTGAAAGATTTGCATTATATTTATCCGGATGGACAGGAAGCGTTAAATGGCGTATCCTTTCGAATTTTCCACGGGGAAAGTGTAGGAATAGTTGGGGCAAACGGCGCTGGTAAGTCCACCCTGCTGATGCTGCTTGTCGGTGTGCTTTTCCCCTCTAAAGGGGAAGTCCTGGTGGGAGAAATGCCGGTGGTGAAGAAGACCCTGCCGCTGATCAGGCAAAGAGTTGGGATGGTATTCCAGGACCCGGACGACCAGCTTTTTATGAACACAGTATATGATGATGTTGCTTTCGGCCCGCGTAACTATAACCTCGGTGAGCAGGAAGTGGAGAAAAGAGTGATCCAATCAATTGAAAAGGTTGGCATTGCCCACTTGAAAGACCGCGCTCCGTACAAACTATCGGGGGGCGAAAAGCGTGCCGCGGCCATCGCCACCATTCTTTCCATGATTCCTGATATTCTGGCCATGGACGAGCCGTCATCAGGTCTTGATCCTAAATCCAGACGACGGCTGATAAACCTGCTTAAAAGCTTTTCACACACAAAAATCATTGCTTCACATGATCTGGACATGGTGATGGAGCTTTGTGAAAGAACCATAGTTTTAAAAGATGGAAAGGTTGTGTCTGACGGTCCTATAGCAGAGGTTTTAACCAATGTGGAATTGATGGAAAATTGCGGGCTGGAAGTTCCGCTGAGTCTACAGAACTGCCCTGTCTGCGGGGCAGCAAAGAAATTTCCTTAATTTTTTTAACTGAAAAGATAGCTATATCAGAGATATTTCTAATCTTTCTTGTTTTTTAACCGTTTGGTACTTTTACTGCGGCCGGGAGAGGACAGCAGATTATATTTTTGAATTTTACGCACCACTGTTGACTGGTTTATGGCCAGCGCTTCCGCAACTTTATAGGTGTTTTTCAGCCAGTTGTAAGCGATGGTAACCAACTGCTTTTCCAGTTCTTCCACAGCCTCTTTCAGCGGGCAGATGTCAAGCACATAAACCCGGTTGGGGAACCTGCTTTTCCCCTCAAAGATGTATTCCGGCAGATGACCAACCGCTATCTCTACACCTTCTTTTGTAACCAGCAGTCTTTCCACCAGGTTTTCCAGTTCCCTGACGTTGCCGGGCCAGTTGTAGCTCCTCAAAATATCTATGGCTTCACTGGTAAATCTTTTGTTTTTATCATATTTTGAGTTCAGTTTGTCTAAAAAGTATTCTATAAGGACAGAAATATCCTCTTGCCTGTAGCGCAGGGGCGGAATAATAATTGGAATGACATTCAGCCTGTAGTATAAATCTTCCCTGAAAAGGCCTTCCGTCACCATCCGCTGAATATCCCTGTTCGTGGCGGCGACAAAACGGAACCTTGTCCACCATTTCCAGCACGCGTTTCATCTGCGGGCTCTGAGCTATCAATTCGGCACTCCTGCTTTTTTCCTCGCTTAACTTTAAGAGCTGCCGCCGGTAGCTTTCAACTAGCTGCTCAGTGTCCTCCAGCTGTTTTCTGAGGTTCAGTAGTTCGGAAATATCCCTGGAGTTGACAACTATCCGGATGATCTCGCCATCCTCATTAAAAATAGGGTTTCCTGTGGCAATCAACTGTTTGCCGCATATGGTTTTCTGGTTAATGGTTACCCGTTTCTTTTCCTGGAAAACCAGCCTTGACACAGAGGGGTTGTAGTAGCCTTCCTCCTCAAGGATTCCTCCGGCAGTCATGACAATGCCGAACAAACCTGCCACAAAAAATCCCCAACCGCTGATCGCAGCCAGATTAAATCCCCAGTAGACCAGGGCCAGACAGATGATGCCCACATCGGCGCCAATTACCGAAACAGCGGCTGTCCATGGCGCATACTTCATAAAAATAGGTGTTGTCAGTATAAGGACTATTCCCAGTATAAGCCACTCAAAACCAAGGATACGGGCATCCAGCGCCCATTTGTTTATGGCCGCAAAATAACCTATGGCATAATTAAAGGCTGAGGCAAAAGCAAAAAATGAGCCAAAATACAACCAGGTCACACCGCCGGCCAGGTTGCCGAGCTTCAACTGAGTGATAGCCGCCCCCAGGTAAGGTATGGTGCAGGCCAAAGAAATGGCAGCCATATAAATGAGAGCTTTATCATTGACAACATTGTTCAAAAGCAAATATGTACCCAAACCCTTACCGCCAAGATATCGTTTCAATGTTTCTTGTGGAATCATTTCTTCCCTGTATGTTTTGCCGGTAAGATCCACTCTTAGAAGTTTTCCGTAAAAAGCATTCGGCACCGTTTAATACCCCCCACAACTTACACAATAATTTTTTGCGAAAACTATTTTTGCAGTCAGATAATCAATTAAACCGTTAATCGCTATTTTAAAATCAGTCTCAGCTCCAGTTATCTCTGTACAATGCATTGCAGCATTAATATTCTAAATCTCATAAAGACAACGCAGACAGCTTGTCCTTTTGATGAACCATCCCCATTTATTAATCAAAGTGCTGCCTGGCAGTTTTTTAAAACAAAATAAATACAGGGTAGCAAGAGGGATAAATTACCATATGATAGATTAAGGCAATTTGACTGCCTGTACTGAAAAATAAAGAGGAGAATGACATGAACAGAAAGATTTTCGTTTTCCAGGAAGAAATGGAGCGCGCGGAGATTGAACAAAGTTTAATACCATCTATTGGTGGTAAAGTCATTAAATATCTGCCTTTAGTTAAGGCAGCGGCTGTTTTTGCTGATCCTTCATTAACAAACGCGGAATTAATAAAACAAACCGGGGCAAAAAAAGTTATTGATGATATTAAAGTTTACGCCCTGGAAACTCTTACAGAGGCATCAATGCCACTTCAGGTGCTGCCGTGGGGAGTTGACC
>JBAZQW010000216.1:0-4143 GCA_041645005.1 Desulfotomaculaceae bacterium
TCTTTCCCCGGCTGAAGGCGCCGCCATCTGGAAAAAGCTGAGGAGCTTTTTTGATCCACGCTTAATTCTTTTCGCTGAAGTTAACGGTGAACCAGCCGGTATGTGCCTGTCAATGGGCACTGTGAGAAGAACAGTTTTCATAAACCAGATCAGTAATTTGAACGTCCGGCTGGCTATCCTGGCGGTACTACCGCAATACCGTTTCAAAGGCATAGAAGCGGCTTTAATCATGGAATGCATCCGGCGTGCCCGCGGCAGGGGAGTTGCGACCATCGAACTCTCCCTGGTTGCTGAAAATAATTCCATGATGAATACTATCATTAAAAATCTTGATGGTGTTAGAAAAAGCAGAAGCTATGCTGTTTACAGGAAGCAAATTTAAGCCTCGCATAAAAGAACCGTATCAGCCTCATACTACTTTTGGAAAAATGTACAACCAGGTTGTTTTATAAACAACCAAGCAGCCCCGGAGCAGGGGAGGGTATTTTGTGTCAGCAGATGTTCTAACCCTTGAAAAGATAGATGAAGCCAGAAGGCGGCTAACCGGAGTCGCTTCCCTGACCCCCCTGGACTACTCGTTTACTTTTAGTTCCATGACCGGCAACACAGTGTTTTTAAAGCTTGAAAATATGCAGAAAACAGGATCCTTTAAAATCCGTGGGGCTTATAACAAGATCGTGAGCCTGCATGAAGAGGAGCGCTTACGTGGTGTCATTGCCGCTTCCGCAGGCAACCATGCCCAGGGAGTCGCCTACGCTGCCAGCAGGGCAGGCCTTCGGTGCACTGTGGTAATGCCCGAAGGAGCTCCCATCTCCAAAGTCATGGCTACCCGCGGTTACGGCGCGGAGGTGGTCCTGGCCGGCGGAGGTTATGACGAGGCCTTTCAATACGCGGTTGAACTGCAGGCTAAAAGCGGGGCTACCCTGGTGCACAGCTTCAATGACCTGGATATAATCTCCGGTCAGGGTACGATAGCTCTTGAACTTTTAGAACAACTGCCGGAGATAGAGGCGATCCTGGTACCTGTCGGTGGCGGAGGTCTAATTGCAGGCATAGCTTTTGTCCTCAAGAAAATCAAACCGGGTGTGCGTATCATCGGGGTTCAGGCCGGGGGGGCGCCGTCCATGTATCTGTCTTTTAAAGAAGGCAATCTGACCGGATGCCAACAAACCTGTACTTTTGCGGACGGTATCGCTATCAGACAGCCCGGGGATATAACTTTTTCAGTTATAAAAGAATATGTTGATGAAATGGTTACTGTTGACGATGAGGAGATAGCCAGTTCGGTCCTGATGCTTCTGGAGCGATCCAAAATTGTGGTTGAAGGGGCGGGGGCGGTTGGGTTGGCCGCCCTGATCCATAAGAAGACCGGGCTTACCGCTGCGAAAACGGTTGTCCTCTTGAGCGGGGGAAACATAGATGTCAACATTTTATCGATAATTATTGAGCGCGGCCTGGTTAAGACCGGCCGCTACGCCCGCCTGCGCGTAATGGTAACGGACCAACCCGGAAACTTGCGCAAACTGCTGGACGTCGTGGCTGATGCACGGGCTAATGTAATCGCAGTTTCACATGACCGGATAAAGCCCTGCATACCCTTAAAACAGGCGGAAGTCAACCTGGTGCTGGAAACAAGGAACAGAGATCATCTTGAGCAGATTATGGGTCTGCTTTCCCGGATTGGTTACGCTCCGGAAATAATTACATAATTAAGGAAAAATTTTCTTAATTATTTGGAAATAAGAAGGAATATGACAACTACTGCAGAAAGTAACAATTTAAGGGCGTTGCCATGCTGGGGAAGGTGGTGATTTTGAACTGACTGTTACTGATGTAAGAGTGCGAAAAGTTTTGAGTGAAGGGAAAATGAAGGCAATAGTTTCAGTAACTTTTGATGATTCATTCGTTATTCACGATGTCAAGGTGGTAGAGGGTCAAAATGGATTATTCGTAGCAATGCCTAGCAGAAAGACCCCGGATGGGGAATTTCGTGACATAGCACATCCGATCACTTCTATGGCCCGCGAAGTGATTCAGAACGCTGTATTACAGGCCTACGCCGAGGCTATTTAATTAAGGATATACTTGTTCCTGAGAGCGTAAAGCTCTCTTTTTGTTTAAAAATTAAAGGAAATCAAAGTTTTATGTTGAATAAGCTAATAATGTTGTTTAACATGGCGAAGTTCTATAAAAGGAACACACAGGCCGGTTAATTTCTTTAAAATGGCTTGTTTCCTGATGTTTTGTGTTAAATACAACACCATCTGTTAATAAAGGAGGTCGCCGGATGAATCTGGCGACGGTTGTTCTTGCTGCCGGCAAAGGCACGCGGATGAAGTCCAAGCTGCCCAAGGTGCTGCATAAAACTTGCGGTGATGCGATGATCTCCTGTGTCATCAACGCTGTTGCCGCTGCGGGCGTGGAAACAATAATAGTTGTTGTAGGGCATGGCGCCGATCAGGTAACCCGCGAGGTTGAAGGCCGGGCGCGGATTGTTTTACAGGAGGAGCAACTTGGAACGGCTCATGCGCTTGTGCAAGCTGCTCCCTTTTTGAGTGCTTTTCAGGGCCAGATACTTGTCCTGTGCGGCGACACGCCGCTCATAGAAGCCTCAACCCTGCTGGATCTCTACCGGAGCCATACCGCCGCGGGATGCGAGGCCACGGTACTGACTGCGGCAATGGATGATCCCGCCGGATATGGCCGGGTAGTCCGGAACAACCAGGGCGCTCTGGTTAAAATAGTGGAACAAAAAGATGCATCCCCGGAAGAAAAGCAGATCCGGGAGATCAATACCGGCATTTACTGCTTTGCATCTGCCGGGCTTTTTGACGCTCTCTGCCGGCTTAAACCCAACAACGCCCAGGGTGAATATTACCTTACGGATATTATTGAAATGTACATCAGTGAGGGGCGCAGGGTAGGGGCCGTAATGCTGGGAAACCCCAGGGAGATAATGGGCATCAACGACCGGGTGCAGCTGGCTGAAGCTGAAAAACATATGCGAGGGCGGATCTTAGATGAATTAATGCTATCCGGGGTAACTATTGTCGATCCTCTTTCCACTTTTGTGGACAGGCAAGTAAGAGTGGGGAGGGACACTGTAATTTACCCTTTTACTTTTATAGAGGGGAACACGGTAATAGGGGAGGACTGTGTTATCGGACCAGGCGCGCGCCTGGTTAACACAACGATAGGCAACGGTGTGTCTGTCCAAAACTCAGTGGTTACCGAAAGCAGTATGGGAGACCGCTGCAATATCGGACCCTTTGCCTACCTCAGACCCGGCACAAGATTGGGGCAAGGAGTTAAAGTGGGGAATTTTTCAGAAATAAAAAACTCCTTGATCGGGGACGGCAGCAAAGTGCCTCACTTAAGTTATGTAGGTGACGCCACTATCGGCAAAAACGTAAATATTGGGGCGGGTACGATTACCTGCAACTACGACGGCCGCAACAAGTGGCCCACAAAAATCGATGACGGGGCCTTTATCGGGAGCAACACCAACTTGGTTGCCCCGGTGGATATTGGAGCGGGAGCGGTTACAGGCGCGGGATCTACCATTACCAAGGATGTTCCCGCGGGCGCACTTGGTGTTGAAAGAGCAAAACAGAAGAATGTAGTGAACTGGACAGACAGAGAAAAAGATAAATAGAACAAATTTAAAAAGCATGGACAGAATTTGGAGGTAAGCTGCGAATGTCATCGAGTAACAGGCTGAGGATTTTTACCGGTAACGCCAACCCCGAACTGGCAGAAGAGATAGCCAGGTACCTGGGTGTCTCTGTCGGGTCGGCTAAGGTCACGCGCTTTAGTGACGGTGAAATCCAGGTAACTATCAACGAGAGCGTCAGGGGAGCGGACGTATATATTGTTCAGCCCACCTGTACCCCCATTAATGAAAACATTATGGAGCTTTTGATCTTGATTGACGCGGTGCGGCGAGCCTCAGCCAGGCGGATTACCGCTGTGATGCCCTACTACGGGTACGCCCGGCAGGACCGCAAGACCAGGGCGCGGGACCCCATCACCGCCAAGTTGATAGCCAACCTTGTCACCGCAGCCGGGGCCAGGCGGGTTCTCACCATGGACCTGCACGCCGGTCAGATTCAAGGTTTTTTTGATATACCTGTGGACCACTTG
>JBAZQW010000217.1:0-4113 GCA_041645005.1 Desulfotomaculaceae bacterium
TCGATTAACGACTGGCAGCACACTTTCATTGTGCCCAATATCGGCGGCTCTTCGCAAGAGGTTGACGTGGCCGGTGTACAGGGTGTGTTTATCAAAACTCCTCAAGGTGAAGCAAATGGGAGTGAGATTTCGAGCCTGGTCTGGCAAAAAGCTGGCGTCGTTTACACAGTCAGCGGCAATCTGACCGTCGAGCAAGCCCTGACTATCGCCAACTCAATGCAATAACAACAAGCCTATATATTGCAAAGTCCATGGTGTTGAAACCAGCTACTCCGTTACGTAGCCAAGCGGGTCCAACACCATGGACGACTTTGTCTACAACCTTAGGGTTGCCGACTGGTGAAGTAGGTGCTCTTTTTTAAAGGTGATGAGAGCATATATAATATTTTTTGCTATTATTGTATGGGATTTTGAAAGCCTGTGGAAAACAAATCTTCACACAGGCTTTTTCCATTGTCTCAAAAGACTTTGTCCTTGTGTATTTTTGAATCTGGCACGCCCTGAGCGGGTTAGACATAATCCCGACATAATTAAACAGTAAAATGTAATACAGAATAGCAAAAGATGTAAGAAAAGCCAGGCAGGATAAACGCAGGGTGTCGTAAAAATAATAAACAGGTCATTATCTCCAAAGGAGGCTCTTTTATGCAGGCTGTTATGGTTGTGGAAGACGAGCACTCCATTGCTCTGGTACTCAAGGCCTATCTTGAGCATGCCGGCTACCGGGTCATAATTGCCGCTGACGGGGAAGAAGCCCTGCAAATGTTTAGTGAGACCAAACCGCTGCTGGTCCTCCTGGATTTAATGCTGCCTGGGCGGGACGGCTTGGCGGTGCTGGATGAAATTCGCAAGCAGAGCAGTTGTCCCGTGATTATGGTTACGGCCCGCGGCGCTGTTGAGGACCGTCTGCATGGTTTTAAACAGGGGGCTGATGATTACATTCCGAAACCTTTTGATCCGGAGGAAGTGGTGGCCCGGGTGAAGGCGGTGTTAAGGCGCCCGGCTTTCCTGGTAGAACAGGAATTTTTTCAGTTTGGAAGTTTGGCGATAGATTTCACTTCCCGCAATGCCACAGTTAAAGGAAGGTTTGTCCCTCTCGCGCCGCGCGACTGGGAACTGCTTTCCTTCTTTATACGCCACCCTAACCAGGTTTTTACCAGGGGCCAGCTGCTGGACTATATTTGGGGTGTGGATTATGAGGGTGGAGATCGCGCGGTTGATGTGGCGGTAAAACGGCTGCGGCAATCTTTACGGGACTGGCCGGCAGCTGAAGGCGAGATCGGCACAGTCAGGGGAATGGGGTATATGCTGCGTGTTCAAGAAGTCAGTTAACAGCAAAACAGTGCCCATGTTGACCTACTGGACCAGCCGGTACGTGCTGGTGCTGCTGATCAGTCTTTTGGTGCTGGCCGTGGTTTCCGGGGTTTGGATTCGCTTTAACGCCTATGAGCATATCTATAACTTGCTTGAAATGCAGGCTGAGCAACTGGCCGGGATGTACAATAAGGATACAGAAGAAATCGTATTTCCGGAAAGGCTGCTGCAGGAGGAGGCAAACCGGTCCAAATTTGCGTCATATGTTTCAGAAGTAGTACAAATCGCGGATATATCAGGAAATATACGAACAATTAAAAAAGAAAAAAACCCAACTCATGAATCTTCCACACTGTATGAACTTTCATCATTACACCAGGATGTTTTAAGTGGTAAAATAATACACGAAAAGTTTATTGTTGATTCGCAAACCTGGCTGCGTGTGGGTGTGCCTGTTTATCAGGATGGGACTGCCAATAAAGCGCTTTATATCAGCCAGCCCGCAAAAAACGTGCTGCTTCAGATCAGACGTCTTTACGGATCGCTGGCCCTGCTTACAGGCACGATTTTGGTTGCCGGCTGGCTCGTGCTTTATTTTATTTCCCGAAGATTGACCCGGCCGTTGCGTGAGGTTGCGTCGGCCGCCCAATCCATAGCAGATGGAAAATATGACCCGGTCCTGCCTGAGCAGGTCAAAGAACGGGAACTGCAGCAGCTGATAGTTTCCTTTGGCGATATGGCCCAACAGCTAAAACAGCTGGAACAGCTCAGGACCGATCTGTTGGCGGGCGTATCTCATGAATTGCGCACACCCATAACCTCGATCAGGGGTATGATTCAAGCGGTTCAAAGTAAAGTGGTCACCGGTCGTGAGGCGGAAGAGTTTTTGAAAATATCACTGAATGAAGCAAAACGCCTGCAGCAGATGGTTGAAGAATTACTGGATTTTTCTTCATTCGAAGCTGGCGCGGCGCCAATTCGCCAGGAAACTGTTGACCTCTCCCAGTTGGTGGGAGAGGTCGTCCGGCAGCTCAGCATCTCCCCCGAATTTATTCACATGAAGTTGGATGCCACCCTTTCAGCTGAGCCGGTCTGGGTTAAAGGGGACGCAGGAAGGCTGCGCCAGATTATAATTAATTTGTTCAATAACAGCCAGAGAGCCTCAGCGGCTGAGATTAAAATTGACCTGTACGCGGAAGCGGACCAGGTTATTCTTGATGTATGGGACAACGGCAGGGGCATTGCCTTAAAAGACCAGCCATATATATTTGAGCGATTTTACCGGGGTCTGCCTGCAAAGAAAAAAGGCCTGGGTCTCGGTTTAACGATCAGCCGTTTGCTGGCGCGGGCGCACGGGGGAGATTTAACCCTGTTGAGTACCTGCGTTGACGGTACGGTATTTCGTTTATGCCTGCCGCGTTCAATTACCGGCAAGGAAAGTTAATAGACAGGGAGGAAACATTTTGCCTAACTTAATCCAAACAACTGGCGCCAAACTAAAGACGCTGGCCAGGCTGCCGGGGAAAAAAAGACTGTACTACGCTATCGCGGCCATCGCAATTTTGGTACTGGTGGGCTATTTTGTTTTTGGGAGGGCTAAAAGCGCTTCAGGAAGTTACATAACTGACACTGTCAAAAGAGGCAAGGTTGCCAACACGATTTCAGCCAGCGGAACGATAGAACCTGTAAGTACAGTTTCTTTAAGTTTCAAAAACGCGGAATTGATCAAAAAGATTTATGTAAAAATAGGTAAACATGTTACCCCGGGACAACTTCTAGCCGAACAGGACACCGAAAACCTGGAAGCGCAGTTAGCCCAGGTATCTGCCAGTGTCAGCAGCGCCACCTCAAAATACCAACTTTTAGTAAAAGGCGCGCGGGAAGAGGATATCGCCCAGTCAGAGATAAGTGTACAAATTGCCCAGGCCAGCTACGAGCAAATAAAAGCGACATTTGACAGGAACCAAACACTGTATCAGGCGGGGGCCATATCACAGGCTGATTTTGAAAGTGCCCGGTTCAATTATCTGAACGCGGAGGGGAAATTGCAGCAAGCCCAGGAGTCGCTGAAGTCCCTGCAAGCCGGCAACAGGCCTGAGGACATCGCTGCTGCCGCCGCCCAGGTGGAAAGCAGCAACGCGCAGTTGAAAATAGCGCGGAGCGACCTGACCGGCGCGAAAATGGTCAGTCCCTTAAACGGTATTGTAAGCGCGGTAAACGGGGCTGAGGGCCAGAGGGCTACTGCTAACAACAACAATACCAGCGGCAGCAGCGGGTTTGTAGTTGTTATTTCCGAAGCCCTGCAGATCAGGGCTCAGATTAACGAATCCGACATTGGAAAAGCCCAGGCCGGGCAGGCAGTTGAATTCTCCGTTAACTCCTTCCCGGAAAAAGTGTTTAAAGGCAAGGTGAGCAGTATCGCTCCCCAGGCCTATACCCTGTCCAACGTGCAAATATATGACGTGATCATTCAACTAGATCAGGGTTATAGCGAGTTGAAGGCCGGTATGCCGGCAAATGTCACCATCATTGTAGAGAGCCATGAAAACACCCTGGCCATCCCCAAAGGCGCGGTAAGTTACGCGGTAACTTACCTCAACAAAAACAAACAAACGGGATCTACTGTAAATAACACCGGGAGCAGCGCCGGCAACAACGCGGCCTCTACGAGACAAGACACCGGTCAAAATGCCAGTCAAAGCAGCGGTCAAAGCACCGGCGCCGCCGGTGTCCAGAACAGAAATTCAGGCGCGGCGGGGGACGGCGCCTCGGCCAGACAGACCGCCGCAGGCAGCGGCG
>JBAZQW010000218.1:0-4088 GCA_041645005.1 Desulfotomaculaceae bacterium
CCCGGATCTGGAGCACATCCGAGCCCGGAGCGACTAATTCAGGGCTCCTGCCCAGGCCGATGAAAATCCGGTTATTATCCGGTCCTTTGTAATTGGCGGTAATTTGAGCAGGTATCTGCACGGTAAAGGTTTTACCGTTAAGCTCCGCTGGTAGAAGCTTCTCGCTGCCAAAGGTTTTTAAAACCTGGTTGGCATTTACGGTATCCAGGGTAAAGTTCAGAGTACCGCCGGAATTTTTATAAATTTCCGGCGCACTGAAATTACCAGGCAGGACGGCAGGCAGGTTAAGCTGGAAATCCACGGCGGCGCGCGCTTCTTCCAGGGATGCTCTGCCGGACGCCTGGCTGCCGTTAAACTCCATCTGGCCGAAATTTTTGATATCAATCTGGCCGGTGCCCTCACGAATGGCCTTTTCAATGCCGGCCATATCAGACGGGGAGATATTCACCGTTTTTACTTTTTCAACCCGGAAGATAGTAAGCAGTTCACTGGCCGCGCTGCGCACCGGAGCAAAACTCAGGCTGGCGGCCAGGGCTAAAAGCACTGCCGCGGCAGTGGCGGCCACACGGTATCTTGAAAGCATTTTTAAAACTCCTTTCCTGGCACTTGTTTCATTTTGTTTGATAGAACTGTCCTCAAACCGGTCCCAGGCAGAGCCGGTGTCAACATCTGACCGCTGTGGCGAGTAAAGGTACGCGGACAGCCTGGTATTGGTAAAGGCTAGATTCTCCATCTCCCTTTGGAGCGTTTCCCGGCATGTTTCACAGAACTGCAGGTGTTCTTCCATTTCCGCTTTCCCGGCGTCTGAAACTTCACCTTCCAGGAAAGCCTGCCAAGAGCCGGCATCATAACACATCGTGATCACTTCCTGTGAGTTTTAAATATTCTGACCTGAACCTGGCACGGGCACGCGCTAGCAGCGTGCCGACAGAGGACTCTTTGACATCAATAACCCTGGCTATGGCGGCGTAATTCATGCCGGAGAATTTTAAAAGAAGACAAGCCCTGTCTCTTTCCGGAATAAGTTCCAAAGCCTTGCGGGTAAGGGCAAGCTCCTCTTCCCGCATGGCAGCCGCCTCTGGCCCGGCTTCCACCGCCACCGGTAAAATCCCGGCGCCCATCTCCCTGCGCCGCCTGCTGTTTTGGCTGCGCAGGTGGTTATAAGCGAGATTGGTTGCTACCCTGGCCAGCCAACCCCCAAGGTTGGAAGATTCCCTGGGCGGAGTATTTAAAAGCCTGATAAACGCCTCCTGGGCAATATCTTCCGCATCAGTACGGCTGCCCAGCAGGCAGGTAAGCTGGCGGCATACCGCCGGATAGTGCCGGTAAAAAAGCTCTTTAAACCCGGCCGGGTTTTTAATTTGTTCTGTGGTGGTTGACGGCACTGCCCCCGGACCTCCATTTGACGGTTTCATTTATATAACAAGTTCGAAAGCTTTTTTATGACAGTTAACTAAAACAAATTATATCACAAAAAAGAGCTGGGTTTATTCCAGCCTGCCAGTACCAAGGCAGTCCTTTATCTGATGTTTTATAATTTATTGACTTAATTGGAAAGCCGTGTTATCATATGTCATATGCAGCATATAACATATGAAACTCTTAATAGAAGCGAAGAAATATTCAGGGCGCTGGCTGACCAGACCAGGCTCCGCATTATCAGGTTGTTGCTTCACGGAAGTGATGCGTGTGTTAGTGAACTAATGGATGCGCTTCGGTTACCACAATATAGCATTTCACGACACCTTTCAATTTTGAGACATACCGGGTTAGTAGACGAGAGAAGAGAGGGAATTTGGAAATATTATTACTTGGTTTCAAAACCGTCTGGCTTTACTGATTATGTGATGGAAGCAATTAGCGCCGGTATAAACGATAAGCTTCTTGAAACCGATATTGATTTGTTTATAAAGAGACTCGGACTGAGGGTTGACGGGAAGTGTGTGGTTGGCAGCTAAAGTCTTTGAATATAAGCAAACTCAAATCTTTTTGGTATTATGCAGCAGTATGTTATTAGTCCAAACTAGAATAGAAGGTGTTTCTTATGCCAAGATTTCTAGAAAAAAAGATCAGGCAACTTATAGCTATTGCTGCAAGTACAGCAGCTAATTGTCAAGTATGACTGGAATATCATTATTTTGCAGCCCGTGAGGCAGGCGCTAGTGAGGATGAGATTAAGGAAGCTATAGATATTGGGGAAATGGTTAAAGAAACTACTATTATGAAGAATAGGGAGCTTATAGATTTTCTTCTGAATGAAAACACAACTTCTAAAAACCCTTCTGATAAAAGTATTAAATAGACCTACATACCGCTAATGCAGCACCTGTGTGCGAAAAATTTTTACCTCAACACTTGCGTATATGTGCATACGTGATTATGTGCTTATCTGTGATAAGAAAATGATAGGAGGTGACACATTATGGCGGAGGAAATTGTCATTTACGGCAAAGCGGGTTGCCCATTTACAGATCAGGCAATATCGGCCTTTGGGAAAAGAGCAAAATACTTCGACGTTCAGTCAGACAGCGAAAAATTACAGGAGATGCTCAAACTCTCAGACGGCGTACGGAAAGTCCCAGTGATTGTAGAAGGAGGAAACGTAACAATCGGTTATGGTGGCACCTGAGGGGTATGAAACTGTTTCGATCGTTTGATCGGATACTGGCGGCACTGATACCTGTAAATACTCTGTGCGCATAGAAAATAAAAAGCGCACGGTTGAATGGCAGTTATGTATCATCTGTACCCGGCTATGGACCACTGTTTTTTGAAAATCTTAAGAAAGTTACCCGGGACACATCATTTTGGGATCCTAAAGCGCGTTAGAATAGATCTGGGCTGCCTATAAATGTAGGTGCGAATTCATTCATCAGCGGAAAGGGGACACACCTCCTTCAGAGGAATGTCCCCTTTGGAAGAATGGCCAACAAGCTCGGCGCTAACGCGCCCTGTTCGATTGAAATCGAACCTACATCCCTAATTTTCATCCTTCTGCTGGAGCCGCGTTAGCGGCATGTGTGTCTGTAGACAAAGTTGAACTAAAAGATACCGGACAGGGAAGGCTGGCAGCCTTCCCTCAATCCTTCTTTCCACATTATGATGGCATCTTCATTGGTGTCTGCATAGTAACGTTTGCGTCTGCCCTTTTCTTTGAAGCCAAGCGAGGTGTAGAGGTTCCTGGCGGCGGAATTGGAGGGACGGACCTCCAGAGTCATACTATTTATGCCCATCAAGATGGCCCGCTGGATGATTTCCATCATGAGCGCCCTGCCTATGCCTTTCATCCGGCAGTCCGGTTTAACTGCCACATTCGTAATATGAGCCTCGTCAAGTATAAACCACATCCCACCGTAGCCGATTACCTCACTGCCGGCTACGGCTACTATGTAATGGGCAAAGCTGTTTTGCGTGATCTCGTATGATAAAGCGCTGTGCGACCAGGGCGTGGGAAATGAAACTTTCTCGATTTCCTCAACCTGGCTTAAATGCTCCAGTCGCATTTTTTCAAAGCTGACAGACAACTATTTTCCCTCCCGAAGTGTTTTTTTAAGCCAGGCCGCCTCCGCCTCGGAAGGCCTGATGTACTGTGGGCGCAGGGCAAGAGGACTTGCGCCCAGGCCTTTCCTGAAAGCGTTCAGGCCTAGTTCGGCCACAGCCGCCCCGCGGGGGAAATTAGCTGAAAGAGGGGCAAATCCGGCTAGTTCCCCCAGCCTTTCTTTTAACAGTGAGGCATAGGGAGACACACCATCGCCCGCGAAAATCACCGGTCTTCCCAATTCCAGGAGAAGCTTAGCCAGTTGTTCCGGCTGCACGGCCATCGGGCCGGCCACTGTTAATTTGTTTGTATGATCATAGACCGCGGTATATACCTCATTCTTGCGCGCATTTAAGATCGGACAGACAAGTCCATACTGGCCGGCAAGGGGGTAGGCGAGCGTTTCCAGAGTAGATATCCCGGTCACCGGCAAGCCAAGCACCTGGGCCAGTGCTTTGGCGGTACTCATGCCAATACGCAAGCCAGTAAACGAACCGGGCCCTTCGGATACCGCTATGCCTGCCAGGCCGTGGCGGCCGACTTCAGATTC
>JBAZQW010000219.1:0-4082 GCA_041645005.1 Desulfotomaculaceae bacterium
TATTGAGCAACATGGCGTAAACGGCCTCGGCTAGTTGTTCAGACGTGTAGGCACTGGTGAAAGAGTGCTGCTAGATAGCGTCCAGGTGAAGTTTGTCCCAGAGATGGCGAAAGATGAACTCCAGTCCCCACTCTTTGGCGTTATGCGTCTCCGGTAGTGCTGGAACCCGTGGATGACGCACTACTTGCTGAAATTATGAAGACGCCGGCTCAACAGGAGCAACTTTACCGGCAGCAGGCTCAACCGGCTGCACCTGAGCCCGCAAGTCTGTATATTTACGGCATAGCTGTAGAAAAAGCAGGAATTGAACTGGGGATTAACGGTATTGCCGGATGCCGGGTTTATACCCTGGCCGCTGCAGGCTTATGTGCTATAGTACATGACTGTGCTGCCGAACCTTAAAAAAAGCAGGTCGAGGCAGGTCCACGCCTGGAAGATGGAGAGCAGCTACTCCTTTCCCTGTTTGGTTCCTGCTGGTACAGCAAGGGTATTTACTCTGCATGGCGGCTGGGATTTATTTACCTGACCGATCGCCGCCTGCTGCTCTACCAGCAGGAACCCTCAGAAACGCTGCTGGATATCAATTTATGGCTGATCAGCGGAATCGATACCCGGCAGGTAGCACACTTCAGCGACCAGAACAGGCAGGAGGTTTGGCTCACCATGACTTCTGGCGATGTGGTGCGGCTGCATTGCATAGACAGTGAGCACTTGTTGGACACCCTGAAAAAAGCACAAGCCCTGGCCGGACCCAAAAACGTTAACCTGCCGGATCCGGATATAGGCGAGACGATCTGGTACCTGACGCCGGACGGTACGGTCAAGTTTGCCTGGCAGCCCGGCGCCTTTAGCGTGCAGGATGGCGGTCTATGCTGGCTGGGACACTCCGGACAAAGTCTGTCGTTCCGGGTGGTCGCCACCGATGTGCTGGCAGTGGAGTTTATCGCAGAAGATATTATGAGCGGCCCAGACGGCAGAGTGGTATTGGAAATGCATTACCTGGGCCGTGCTAACCCGGAAAAAGCTTACTTTGCCGGTGATATGGACGCTTTACGTCCATGGGTCCTTCTGCTCAGGGAGGCCCGCCGCGACGTTCTGGAAACCTGTCCGGCTTGCGGGGCACCCGCTCCCACAGTCCGGTTACTTAATAAGGGCTGTGCCGCCTGCGGCTGGCTCAGCGCCCGGTTAAAGCGGCTCTTACCTTAGACTCTTTCGGACCAAGCTTGGAAAAATCGCCTACTGGCAGATTCAGTGCGCCTCCGAACCACCTTATTTAATATAAATAAAACAGCAATTTACGTAGCGTATAGGAATTCGGCTGTTTTTCATCTTGGAGATCTCTTAGGTGCATTTTACACTAACTCAACCGGCAGGTATGGAATATTGTTCCAATATACGCTCTTGAAATTCCATTTTCCCAGCATCCGTTATCCTGTATAGAACAAGGAAAAAAAGAAGAAGAAGGCTGAAAAGAAAGTTATTGCTCCAATATCTTCTTCAATAGAGCCAGCGAACAAGCCCAAATAATTATATTGATGTTGAGAAATTGTGCTGAAGAACCATTCTACTGCATTGCTTTAATTACTAATAAATCCAGCTTTCCAGTTGAACTTTTTTTTCATGATTGAGCATCTGCTGAATGAAGGCGGGTTTTTTTCTTATTTGTTAATTTTATCCGCTTTTATTTTGTTAGATATAAATTAAATATTTTGTTCCAAACGGCACCGCTTGTTTATTTGGTTTCCACCAATAATAGGAGGTGTTTTTTTTGTTCTTACCAAATTACCTGACCTAAAGAGATTGTTGTACTTAATGTTCAAATTCCTTATAATTTAAAGAGTGTATCGCGGAGCGGCTCGATTTCAATCGAACACTATGAAAAGGGATATAAAAAAACATGTCGAAGTGCTTGGAAGCGAAAAATCAGGCAGGAGAACTCGTACTGTTTGAAAAATTAAAACGCATCAGCATATTTGCAGGTAGTTTTGGCAGCGGCAAAACAGAGATAGCACTGAATTACGCCGCCATAATCCATGAAACAGGCGCAAAGGTTGCGGTAGTTGATCTTGACCTGATCAATCCTTACTTTAGAACCAGGGTGGTTAAAAAAAACTTTGAGGAAAAAGGGATTAAAGTTGTCAGCCCTGAGGGCAAGTTGGCCAATGCCGACGTTCCGGCGCTTTCGCCGGCCATATACGGTGTGCTGGAAGGGAAAAGCAGTTATGGTGTTTTTGACGTGGGCGGCGGCGACATAGGTTCGGTTGTACTGGGCCGTTTTACAGATCATCTGCCCGATGGGACATATAATCTTTTTCTAGTGGTGAATACCTGCCGGCCTTTTACCGGGGACACAGATGGTATAATAACAGTTTTGCGTGAAATAGAAAAGACATCCAGACTAAAGTTCACCGCCATAGTCAGCAACACCAACCTTGGTCCCGAGACGGATGCGGCAACGGTGCTTGAGGGTTACCGGATCACCTCGGAGGCGGCACGTATCTTAAATCTACCGGTTGCTTTTGTGAGTGTTCTCGAAAACCTGGTTGGTTCACTAAAGGAAATAGACGTGCCGGTGCTGCCGCTCACCATGTTCATGAAAGTTCCCTGGTTGATATAAGTTGATTATTTTTGGGGATCGCTTTAGTTGAAGATGTTTTACATCGTTCATTTATACGGTTTGATCAAGGTATTGGGGGGGATTATATTTGGTTAAAATCACATTCCGGGAAGAGCGCTGCAAAGGATGCCAGCTTTGTACAACTGTTTGTCCCAGGGGGATAGTCGCTATGGCCGGCCGTACCAATGAAATGGGATATCATCCGGCCACGGTAACCCAGCAGGAAAAATGTACAGGCTGCGCTCTTTGTGCCTTGATGTGCCCTGACCTGGTTATTGAAGTGGAGAGAGAGGAGAAGGCGGTTTGAGCAGAATTTTAATGAAAGGAAACGAAGCTATCGGAGAAGGCGCTGTGCGTGCAGGCTGCCGGTACTTTTTCGGTTATCCCATAACTCCGCAAAGCGAGCTTACTCACTTTCTGGCCAAGAGACTGCCGGAAGTGGGCGGGTTATATTTACAAGCGGAAAGTGAAGTGGCGTCCATCAACATGGTTTACGGCGCTTCCGCCGCGGGAGCAAGGGTTATGACATCTTCTTCCGGTCCCGGCATCAGCCTCATGCAGGAAGGCCTGTCTTATCTGGCGGGAGCGGAACTGCCAAGTGTGGTTGTAAATTTGATGCGTGGGGGTCCGGGACTAGGGAATATCGCCCCTTCCCAGGCAGATTATTTTCAGGCCACCAAAGGCGGGGGCCACGGGGACTATCACTTAATAGTACTCGCGCCGAATTCAGTCCAGGAACTTCTGGATATGACGCAGAAGGCCTTTGACCTGGCGGACCGTTACCGCAACCCGGTTATGATTATGGCTGACGGGGTCATGGGGCAGATGATGGAGCCAGTTGAACTGGCTGACCAATTAAAAGTTGAAACCACAGCCAAACCCTGGGCGACTACCGGCATGGCTTACCACGGCGACAAAAACCTGATCAATTCCTGTTATGTGATTCCTGAACAAATGGAAGATCTAAATATCAGGCTGGAGAAAAAATATGCTGAGATAACCCGTAATGAGCAGGAATGCGAGGGCTATCTGCTTGAAGACGCCGAAATTGTATTAGTGGCTTTTGGCATGCCTTCGCGCATCTGCCAGGCCGTGGTGGAAAGAGCCCGCGCCGGGGGCATCCCGGCTGGCCTGATCAGGCCAATAACCCTGTGGCCATTTCCTATGGAATTTGTCAACAGGGTTGCTGATCAAGCAAAAATGTTTCTGGCAGTGGAGCTGAATATGGGACAAATGATAGAGGATGTGAAACTTGCCGTTTGTGGCAAGGCCCCGGTTTACCACTATGGACGCCTGGGAGGCATGATCCCGGATGTCAGGGAAGTTCTGCGAGAGGTTGAGAAACTATATAGGGGAGGTGCAACCCGGTGAAAAAGGCATTTGCCAGACCAGCATCATTAAAAGACGTTCCTTTCCATTACTGTCCGGGCTGCACGCACGGAATAGCCCACCGTTAAATAACTGA
>JBAZQW010000220.1:0-4052 GCA_041645005.1 Desulfotomaculaceae bacterium
GTTCTAATCAAGGAAAAACCCGATTTGGTGTTGGTGCACGGAGATACTACCACCACCTTTGTAGCGGCCTTAGCCTCCTTCTATCTGCACATTCCGGTAGGGCACGTGGAAGCGGGCTTGCGAACGCGGGACAAGTTTTCACCATTCCCGGAAGAAATCAACCGGCACCTGACCGGGGTGCTGGCCGACCTGAACTTCGCGCCTACGGCCACCGCCAGGCAGAACCTGCTGGAAGAGGGAGTTCCGGCGGGAAAAATCTTTATTACCGGGAATACGGTTATCGATGCACTTTTGGCAACCGTTAAACAGGAGTATCAATTCAATGACAGGATACTGGACGGGATAGATTACGGCAGCCAAAGAGTTCTCCTGGTAACAACCCACCGCAGGGAAAATTTAGGCGAGCCGATGCGCGACATTTACCGTGCCCTGCGGGAGGTAGTGGAATGCTACCCGGATGTGGAAGTGGTGTTTCCCGTTCACAAAAACCCGGCTGTGCGCAATGTTGTGGAGGAAGAACTGGATGGTCTGGCCAGGGTGCACTTGATTGAACCAATGGACTATCAGCCATTTGCAAACCTTATTGAACGCAGTTACCTGGTGTTGAGCGATTCCGGCGGGATTCAGGAAGAAGCTCCCTCCCGGGGCAAACCGGTGCTTGTACTGCGCAATACCACTGAGCGCCCCGAGGCGGTTGAAGCCGGCACGGTACGGCTGGTCGGCACCGCCAGGTTAAAGGTGGCCGGTGAAACCAGACGTCTTCTGGACGACAGAGATTTTTACAAGGAGATGGCCAATGCGGTCAACCCATACGGCGACGGCCATGCCTCGGCAAGAATAGTAAAGGCGATCCGGTTTCATTTCGGACTTTCTGCAGAAAGACCGGGTGAGTTTTGCCCGTGAATAACCTGTTGAATGAAGCTTAAAAATTTTTCAATTACCAAAATAAAAAGTTTATCATGCTGGAGGAATAATAGTATTTTTGTAGAATCAATAAAATCAGAGTAGTTAGGTGGATCTAACCTGAAGGATAACGCAGGGATGCCCGACAAAAAAGATAGAGAAAAAGAAACAAAGAAACCTGGTCAGATGGGTGTCTTCCAGGCGCTTGGCCTGACCACCACCATTGGTATGGAATTGGCTATCACAGTGGTGCTTGGTTATTACGGCGGCAAATACCTGGATACAAGATTCGCCACCGGACCGTGGTTTCTGCTGACAGGAGTGCTGGTTGGGCTTGCTGTCGGCGTAGCGGGTGTTTTAAAAACGCTTCAGGGGTTCTTTGAGAGGGAGTAGGGTAAGTGCGCGATTGGGATTTTGACGGCCAGTTAGTTAAGACATTAAAAATTTCTGGTGTTATTTTGCTATTCCTTTTCTTCGCCTTATTTTATAAGCCGGGCGATCCTGTTATTATGGGCTTTTTGTTAGGGGTTGCGGCCGGCATGTGGAATGCTTTTTTTCTGGGCAGAAGGCTGCGCTCCATTGTTCAAATGGCAGTGCCCAAAGCCAGCGCACACATGAAGGCAGGGTTTGCCCTGCGGCTTTCCATCATTTTCGCGGTATTGTTTTTTGTGGCCAGAACCAATTGGATAAATCTTTACGCAGCAGGAACAGGGCTTTTTATTGTTCCTGTTGTTTTTACTATAGGGGCTGTGAGTATGGCTATGGGCACGTCATCCCGCAAGCCTGAGAAGGCCAACTCTTTAAAATAAAATAAAAATTAAAAAGAAAGGGGTGAGAAAAGAAAATGCTGAGTTTAGAACAAGTAGAAGAACAACTGAATTTCTGGGGATGGCCTCATAATGGTTCCTGGGATCTGCTCGTCGGCAACACACATCTGCAGTTTAATCCCAAAACCCTGATCATGACCTGGATTACTATGGCCGTAGTTATCATTTTTGTGGTGGCGGCGACCCGCGGTATGAGCCTGCGCAAGCCCAAAGGGGCTCAAAACATTCTGGAGATGGTCTGGGAGTTCATCAGGGGCCTGGTCAATGATAACATGGATCCCAAAAAGGGAGCTGCATTGCTTAGTATTGTCGTTACTTATTTTATCTTTATCCTGTTTTCCAACCTCATCGGACTGGTCCCTACCTTGAGTTCACCGACAGCCGACTATAACACAAACTTGGGTCTAGCTTTGTGCACCTTCTTATTAATCTATATCTTCGGGATCAGGTACAAGGGTTTACGGTACTTCAAGCACTACATCACACCATTTGTGTTTTTTCTGCCAATTACTATAATTGAAGACCTTTCCAAGCCGATAACGCTGACCTTCCGTCTTTACGGTAACATTTACGCCGGTGAGGTGTTGTTGGCAGTGCTGCTGGGCTTGCTTGGCGGCTGGCTCCATGTGTTCGGAGGTTTTCTAACTTCCGTTATATGGCTTGCTTTTAGTATTTTTGTAGGATGTATCCAGGCGTTTATTTTCACCATGCTCAGCATTGTTTATGTTTCCCAGGCGGTGTCTGAAGAACATTAGGACAAATTTATAGGTTTCTACAGGTAGAGTTTATTGGGGAAGAATTTAATACTAGCATGATTAAATTTTATTTTGGAAAGGAGGGGAAATGAATGGAAGTAGGAGCAGGTGCTGCTCTAGGTGCAGCTTTAGCCGTAGGTCTTGCCGCTCTGGGCGCGGGTATTGGTGACGGTTTGGTCTCCAGTGCGGCGGTCAGTGGTATAGCTCGTCAACCGGAGGCAAAGGGTAACATTATGACCCTTATGTTCATCTCAGTTGGTCTGATCGAAGCTATGCCCATCATTGGGGTTGTTATTGCCTTCATGCTCTTTGGTAAAGTCGGTGGTTGAGAACTAGTTCATCCGTCATGGCAAAAAAGGCGTAGTTTTTAATAGTCGTCGGTTGTCAGTCAGTAGTCGTCTGACTTGTTGGAATTCGGCTTTGCCGGATTCCTTCTATATACGTTTGATACCCGGCTGCTGGTGATTAGTTTGGAAAACAGGAATTTGGTTTTACCGGATTCTTTGAAGAGCGAATATCCGGCAGCTGACGACTATTATTGCTAAGCCTTCCTTTTGTCCACAAGAGATGGAAGGAGGGGAATTTTTAGTGGGGTTAGAGTTTAACGGAACGGTGCTGGCGCAGATAGTCGATTTCATAATTTTATTAATTTTCTTGCGCCTGGTGGCTTACAAGCCTTTGGTGAAAATACTGGGAGACCGGTCTGATCATATTGCCAGCAATATCGCCGCTGCCGAACAGGAAAGGCAGGAGGCTGAGCAGCTCAAAGCCGGATATGAAGCCGATATGCGCAATGCCCGGGTACAGGCTCAGGAGATTATGCAGAAGGCTACCAAGGTAGGCGAAGAGCAGGCTTCGGGTATTATTGAAAACGCCAAGAATGAGGCGGTAAGGGTGAAAGATGCTGCCCTGGCCGAGATTGAGCGCGAAAAACAAAAAGCCATTGCAGAACTGCGTGACCAGGTCGCGACGCTGTCCGTACTGGTTGCCGGTAAGATTATTAACAAGAACATGACAGACCAGATCCAGCGCAACATGATTGATGACTTCATTAAAGAGGCAGGGGAGTTGCAATGAGAGGTCCTGTAGCGGGGCGTTATGCAGCAGCGTTGTATGATATTGCCTCACAAGAAGAAACATTGCCGAAATACAAAAGTATGGTGGATGGTGTAGAAGATGAACTTAAAGCTATTAGTGCGGTGATCAAGGAAAACACTGATTTGCAAAAGTTACTCTACCACCCCCAGATTACCCCTGCAGCTAAAAAAGAGTTGCTTGACCAGTTGTTTAAAGGTAAAATCTCAGTTATTACGAATAACTTTCTTGCCTTGTTGGTAGACCGCCGCAGGGAAACATATTTTGAAGGTATAGTTGAAGAATATGTTTCTCTGGCCAATGCCGGACGAAATATCGTGGCGTCCAGTATAGCTTCGGCGGTTGAGCTGGATGATAAGGAAAAGGGTGAGCTCAGCAAGATTTTAGCAAAGCTGACCGGCCAAAAAGTAACAACCTCTTATGTCGTAGACCCGTCTCTTATTGGCGGGATTGTAGTGCACATGGGGGACAA
>JBAZQW010000221.1:0-4046 GCA_041645005.1 Desulfotomaculaceae bacterium
TTACACCTGACGGCACCAATACAGTATCCATTGCCTACAAGCTTTCGGAAAATGCAAAAGTGACAGTTACTGTTTACAGCGGCGCCAATCAGGTTGCAGTGCTTCAGAAAGATGCTGACAAAACATCGGGCGCCCAGCAGGTAGCCTGGAACGGAACCGTCAACGGCAGCACCGTACCGGCCGGCGGATACACAGTAAAAGTTGAGGCTGTTGATGCCGCGGGCAACCGGTCTAACCCCGCCTCTGTCAGTCTTACCGTAATCAAATATACGCCCCCGGTACCCCCCCCGGCCAGCGGCGGTGAGCTTATTCTTAACGGCAGCTTCAGCCAGGGTAAAACCGCCTGGTCAGCGGGCGGTACGCTTGCCACTGAAACTAATGGCAACAAGTATGTCACCAATGTTTATAACTGGCAGCTTTATCAGGATCTTGCCTTAAAACCTGGCGACTACAATTTAACTGCCTCAGCTAAAAAAGGGACAGGCGCCCAAGCCAGAATAGTCGTTATGTTTATTGACGGGAGCGGCAACAGGACTACCGTCAAAGATATCAGCTATCTGACCAAAGGCACCGGTTGGGAGTCAATTCCCGCAACAACTTTCACTGTTCCAGCTTCGGCACCCACAACCAGGATTTACCTTCTGAGCCCGTCCACCAGTCAAAATGCCGGTTTTGACAACATCTCTCTAACACAGTCCGGTTCTACCGTACCCCAACAACCGGCAAGCCTTATGATCAATGGAAACTTCGGTCTGGACAGGCAAGACTGGTCTGCCGGTGGAACCGTTAAAAGCGAATCAAATGGCAACAAGTATGTGTCCAATAGTTATAACTGGCAGCTTTATCAGGACCTAAAACTGGTCTCCGGCAAGAAGTACAAAATAAACGCCCAGACCAGAAAAGGAACTGCGGGAGCGACTGACAGCCGGCTCGCGGTAGCTTTTATTGACGCCGCCGGGAACCGGAAAGTGCTCTACGACTTTAAATACCGGCACCTGGGGACAGGCTGGGAATCGATGCAGGAACAAACCATAACTGTACCCGCCGGCACAGTCACAACCAGGGTCTACCTTCTGTCGGCCACTGCCGCCGGTTACCACGATTTCGATAACATCACCCTGGTCGCCCAATAAAACGGCAAAGAGCACACCACCAGTTGGTGTGCTCTTTTTTTAGCGTTTTCTGATCACCACAGCTGGGACTCCGGCTGCAACCACGTTATCTTCAATACTTTTTGTGACTACCGCGTTGGCGCCTATTAATACACTATTGCCCACCACAATGTCCCCGATAATTTTTGCTCCCGCCCCGATAACCACATTGTCTCCGATGAGCGCCGCTTTATGGCCGCCAAAATCGGCGCCTATGGTAACACCCTGGAAAACGGTGCAGTTTCTCCCGATCACTGTGGTGGGAGCGATGAAGATATTACCGTAATGTTCTATATAAAAGCCGCCGCCAATTTTCGTTTCGGGGTAGATTTCTATACCGGTTACCAGCTTTAAAGGGAGCATAACCAAGAACTTGTAAAGGACAAGTAAAAAACGTGCCGGCAGGCAGCGGTAAAGGTAAAGGCAGCGACCCAACCGGTAGCCCAATACCGCCCAGATACCCGGCTTTTGAAAAAACCTGCCGGTCTTAACCAGGATGTTTCTTCCCGCTACCGCAGCCATAGCCCTGGCGAGATCTTCTTTAATTTCCTTAAGCAGGGAAATCAACCTCCCGGCTGCTCAGCAGCCTGTTGTAAAAATCTAATAGCCTGATACCCTGGACCTCCCAGCAATACCTTTGCTGAAAAGCTTCCCGGCCATTGCGCCCTAACTGTGCCGCCTTTTCCCTGTCCGCAAGAAGAAGGCAAATAGCCTGGGCGTGGGCCGCGGGGTCTTCCGGATCGACCAGCAGGCCGCACTTTTCTGTTCTGACAACTTCCGCCCCCTCCCCGTAGTCCGATGCAACCACAGGCAGCGCCATGGCCATATACTCAATTAATTTTGTTCCTATCCCCCAGCGGTGCTTTAAAATGGGCGGAAACGGTATCCAGCCAACACTGCTTTGCGCAATATAGCGCATTACCATTTCGTAGTTTACCTGTCCGGTCAATGTAATGTTACACCCGGCCAGGTATTGGCCCATATTTTCCCGGTACTGCAATGATACACCCTTGCAGTTGACCCTCCCTACCAGAAGACAGCTAGCGTCAGGAATTTTCGACTTCACTGCCGGCATAGCCGCCAGAATAGTTTCCAGTCCCCGGTCTTTGCCTAAAACACCGACATAAATTACTGCCGGGCTTTTTTTCTCCTCCGGAACTCCTGGGTTTTGTTCGCTGTTAAAATACTCCTGGCCGAACGATCTCTGGGGAAAATTCCGAACTACTTGGATGCAGCGAGCTTTGGAGAATTTGCGGGCCAGTTCATCGTCGGCCACAACCAGGCCATTGAAAAAGCCAACTGCACTCCTCTCCATAAAATCTACCAACCGGGCCGCCGGTACGCGCAGCGGTCCTGGAATCCACACCCTGGTGGATATGGTAAACTCGTTATGTTCGTGCACATCATAAACAACAATTCTTTTTCTTTTCACCAGCCTGAGGAAAACCCCCAGCGGGATCAATTCGGGATCATGAAAGTGAAAAACTTGCGCGCGGGAAAACAGTGCCCGCGCCAGAAGGCGAAACCAGTTCAAGCAGCGGAAAAGCCGGCGGTAATTCTTAAGCCCGTAAACCTTAATGCCGTTGACTTCAAGAAAAGTGAACGGGGCAACCGCGTGTATCTGCACCTGGTAATAATTTTTTAATGTCTCAGCTTCTTTATGAAAGATGCGCGGGTCATCCCAGCGGTGGACCGAACTCATCATAAAAATCACAGGTTTTTTATTGAAGGAGCCGGTTTTTTGCACCAGCCCGGCGGCCAACCCAAGCTCATTTTCCATTCGTTCCGGCCAGGTCCAGAAATTTTTACCGGCCAGGCTTTTAGCGTTCCCCGCTAAGAAAGCGCGCTTTTCTTCGTCTCTTAGCAGTTCAACAATGACCTTACCCATAAGGTCTGTCTGGTCAATTTCCAGAAGCATGCCTGTTTCATTGTTCTTTATTAATTCTCCGGTTGACCCGTTATTCAAAGTAACTATGCAGCTGCCAAAAATCATTGCCTCGAGCAGGGGATTCCCCACATTGGCAGAGTCGTTGCATGAAACAAAAACATCCGCAATAGCCTGGTACTTCGGCACCTCATCATGCGCCACCGCGCCTGCGAACAACACATGTTTATTAACTTTTAGGTCATCAACCATAGACATCAGCCGCCGGTGTTCCTCTCCTTCACCTGCAATCACCAGCCTGGCGCGGGGTTCATGGCGGACTATTTCCGGCATCGCAGCAATGACGCGGTCGATCCTTTTCCATTTGTGAAGCCGGTTTACGGTAAGAATCACTCGGTCTTCGCCGCTCAGACCCAAAGTTTTTTTAAAATCTTCTTTGTTGAAACCCGGAGGCAGTGAAAAATCCTTTTTGACCCCGTTCATCCAAAACTTAACCCGGGACATATTGACGCCCAGATCTTTTAAAAGCTTATCTTCCTCCTGTCCGTCGTTGGTCATGATTAACAAGTCCGTCGGAATTTTTAAGGCCAGGATCTGGTCCCAGAACTTCAGCCCCCAAAAGCGACGTTTTTTAAAATATCCGATGGTGGTTCCCTGGAACCTTGAAATAACCGGTCTTCTGAAAATTTTTGCGAGCAGGTAACTGCATGGCACTCCCAGAGTGTCGTAACCATAAAAAAGATGAAATTTTTCACGCCAAGCGAGCTTCAAACCGAAAAACAGGGCCATTACCTGGAATATTAGCCACCATAAATTTTTGGCAAGGTGGCTGATGATTCTTATGGAGAAAAATTTTTTAATCCAGGGCAGGTCAAACCTGATGATTTTAACACGGGGGTGGATATCATAAACAGAGTCCCGGCTATGGTTGCCTGTTAGAAAATAAACCAACCAACCCCCATCCGCGTAACCTGTCAACGTCTTATACAAGGATTGGGAGCCCTTGCCGG
>JBAZQW010000222.1:0-4034 GCA_041645005.1 Desulfotomaculaceae bacterium
CTATCTCGCGGGCAAAGATGAGACATTCTTCCACACTTGCGGCGATTGTGCTCAGAGGAACCGGCTGGCCAATTTCCAGCATCAGGTTTTTAAACAACTCGCGGTCCTCCGCTTTCCGGATCGAGTCCAGGGGTGTGCCCAGCATCTCCACGCCGTATTTTTCCAGCACCCCTTTTTCCGCCAGCTCCACCGCGATATTGAGTCCGGTCTGACCGCCAAGGGTGGGCAGCAGGCCGTCCGGCCGCTCCCGGTCAATAATCCGGGCAACGCATTCCCAGTTCAGAGGTTCTATATATACCTGGTCTACAATATCCAGATCGGTCATGATCGTAGCCGGATTGGAGTTGACCAGAACAACCGAGACACCTTCTTCCCGCAGGGCCTTGCAGGCCTGGGTGCCGGCGTAGTCAAACTCCGCGGCCTGACCTATGATGATCGGGCCTGAGCCGATTACCAGAACTTTTTTAATGTCGCTTCTCTTAGGCACTGGATCACCTCCGCTACTGGACGTCAGTCGTGGTGTGGTAGGCGGGACTTTAAAAGTCAAAAGTTCTATGCCGACCTAAAGTGAGACAGGAGAACCGTCCCCTTGTCTCATTCCCACGACTCACGACTCACTTCTCATTTACGCCGCATAAAACCTGGTCCAGTATTTCCACCGCCTGTTTCACATCTATAGAATCTATGATCAGAGGTGGAATGAAGCGGAGGACATTGCCGCCGACACAGTTGATTAAAAGGCCTTTCTCCTGGCAGGCGTTGACTATGTCCACGCCCCCTATGGAAAGCTCCATTCCCAGCAGCAAGCCCTTGCCTCTGATATCTTTTATAAAGTCATATTTTTGGGACAGTTCGGCCAGCTTGTTGTACAGGATCGCGCCAACATCATTGACATACTGGACTATTTCACCCTCGATAATCTCTTCTAAAGTAGCCAGGGCGGCGGCGCAGGCAAGCGGGCTGCCTCCGAAAGTAGAAGCGTGGTCCCCCGGTTGAAAGATAGCCACTTCTTCTTTAGCCAGCATGGCGCCGATAGGGAAACCGCCACCCAGCGCCTTGGCCAGGGTAAGGATGTCGGGTTCCACACCGGAATGCTCATAGGCAAATAAGCGGCCGGTGCGGGCCAGGCCTGTCTGGACCTCGTCAAAGATCAGCAGCGCCCCATATTCCTCACAAAGCGCTTTCACCCCTTTCAGGTAAGTGATGGAGGCTACGTTAACCCCTCCCTCACCTTGTATGGGCTCCAGCAAAACCGCGCAGGTGGCCGGGCCTACCGCCTCCTTTAAGGCTTGCAAATCATTGAAGGGCACATATTTAAACCCACCGGGCAGCGGCTCAAAACCTTTCTGGTATTTCGGCTGGCCGGTGGCCGTGATAGTGGCCAGAGTCCGCCCGTGAAAAGAATTCAAGGCGGTGATAATCTCCACTTTTTCCGGGTTGTGCTTGATTTTAGCGTATTTGCGGGCCAGCTTGATCGCCGCTTCGTTGGCCTCGGCGCCGCTGTTGCAGAAAAAGGCCTTATCCATGACGCTGTTTTCAACAAGCATTTTGGCTAAAAGCACCTGATTTTCGATATAGTACAGGTTGGAACAGTGGATCATCTTCCTTACCTGTTCAGAGACTGCCTCTATGACGGCTAAAGGGCTGTGGCCCAGCGCATTTACCGCGATGCCGCTGACAAAGTCCAGGTACTCCCTGCCGTCGGCGTCCCACATCCGGGCGCCTTCACCTTTAACCGGAGCCAGCGGTATCCTCCCGTAGTTACGCATCAGGTACTTGTCGCCTAATTCAATGATTTCTTTGGTATTCATATCAAACCCCCCTACCTTTGTACCATTGTTCCGATGCCTTGATCTGTGAATAGTTCCAGCAAAATGGAATGGGGGACCCTGCCGTCCAGAATGTGGGTGGTTTTAACACCCCCGGCCAGGGCATCCATACAGCACTCCACCTTGGGAATCATCCCGCCGTCAATTTTGCCCTGGTCAATCAGTGACGACACCTCATTCAGATGCAGCACTGAGATAATGGATTTCGGGTCGCCGCGGTCGGCCAGGATTCCTTCAACATCGGTCAGGATGATCAATTTATCTGCGCCTAGGGCGGCGGCCAGCCGTCCGGCGGCATAATCAGCGTTGATGTTGTAGCTTTGTCCCTCCGCTCCCACGGCCACGGGAGCTACCACCGGTATGTAACCCTCCGCGATAACGATGGACACGATCCCTGAATTCACCCTGCTGATGTCACCGACAAACCCGATATCAGCCACCTCTTCCCTGCCCTCGGGGGTACGCACCTTACGGTACTTTTTGACCGCCTGGAACAGGTCGCCGTCCTTACCGGACAGGCCCACCGACCGGCCTCCGATGCGGTTGATGCGGGTCACGATATCCTTATTGATCTTACCCACCAGGACCATCTCTACAATCTCCATGGTTTCCGCGTCGGTAACCCGCAGGCCTCCCACAAAGCGGGACTCCTTGCCCACTCTTTTCAGCATGTCAGTTATCTCCGGCCCACCGCCGTGCACAATCACCGGGTTCATACCAACGTACTTCATCAATACCGCGTCCGTGAGCACCGCTTCTTTCAGTTCCGGGTTGATCATGGCGTGCCCGCCGTATTTAATCACAACGGTTTTCCCATAAAACTTCTTGATATAAGGCAGCGCCTCAACCAGTACCGAGGCCCTCTCCAAAGCCTTCAACATCCTGTTATCCCCTCCAATTTTGTCGTCCCATTTATGTTCTATAATCGGCGTTTATTTTTACATAGTCATAGGATAGGTCGCATCCCCAGGCGGTTGCGGTAAACGGTCCCGACTTGAAGTCGATAATGATTTTGACTGTGCTTCCCTTGAGCGCCTCCAGAGCAAGCTCCTCGCTGAATTCCAGGGAACCACCGTCCTTGGCCACCTGAACATCCCCTAGAAATATATCTACCTTTTCCGGGTCAAAAACCGCTCCGGAATAGCCGGCGGCGCAGATTACCCTGCCCCAGTTGGCGTCCAGCCCAAACATTGCCGCCTTGACCAGGCTTGAGCCGGCTACCGCCCTGGCCGCCAGGCGGGCATCCCCTTCCGTACCGGCATTGCGGACTTCCACCATGATCAGCTTGGTAGCGCCCTCGCCATCCCTGGCTATAGCCACAGCCAGTTCATCGCAAACCCGGGCGAGCGCTTCCCTGAAGGTCATGAAATCTTCGCTGTCACCTTTAATCATTTCATTTCCGGCCATACCGTTAGCCATGATCACAACCATATCATTAGTACTGGTATCGCCGTCGACTGTGATCATATTAAAACTGCGGTCCACGGCGTAGCTTAAGGCCCGCTTCAAGCAGACGTCCGATATGGCGGCATCCGTGGTGATAAAACCAAGCAGCGTGGCCATGTTGGGATGAATCATCCCGGAACCCTTGGCCATCCCGCCAACGGTGACCGTCCTGCCCCCCAATTCCAGCCTCACAGCGGACTCCTTGAGAAAAGTGTCCGTGGTCATAATCGCCTGCGCCGCCAGAGAGCCCCCTTCTGGAGAAACCAGTCCGGCCGCCTCGCGGACGCCGGGCAGCACCTTATGCATGGGCATCTTCTTGCCGATTACCCCGGTTGAAGCCACCAGAACCATTTCTTCCGGGATATGCAGGACAGCCGCCACTTCAGCGGCCATGGCCAGGGCGTCCCGCATCCCCTGTTCTCCATTGCAGGCGTTGGCGTTGCCGCTGTTCACAACCACCGCCTGGGCCTTGCCCCGCGCCAGGCGGTCCATGGAAAGCAGGACCGGGGCGGCTTTAACTATATTCAGGGTAAAAACACCGGCGGCCGAAGCCGGAACGGAGGAATAAATTACCGCGACATCTCTTTCATCCGCTTTTTTAATAGCCGCCATCGCGGTACCGGCCATAAAACCAGCCGCGGAAGTAACCCCGCCGGGCACATTTTCAATGTTTATTATATCTGCCAATTTTATAAACCTCCGGTACAATAATCTATTTTTACGGGTAAAGCCCCGGGCCGGCTAAGCCAGTATCTTCAG
>JBAZQW010000223.1:0-3989 GCA_041645005.1 Desulfotomaculaceae bacterium
GCGTCATAAATATTTGCGGTCGCCCATAAGAATAAACATGGCGGACAACCGGCAGTCTGAAAGCTGCGGCTTGTTGTTGAGTATAATGTTCGCGGTGATAGGGGGAGTAAGGTTGCTAAAACGGTTTGAAGGGATTTGGGCTGCTTCCCTGCGTCAAAGTTGGCCGGTCTATTTAACAATCCTGTTTGTGTTTGCGCTTGGCTTTGCCGCCGGGGTTTACGGTGTGCAAAAAATGCAGTCGGACCAGGCGCTTGAACTGGGCAGTTACCTGGACCACTTCCTGCAGCAGGCGGGCGCGCTTGAAGTGGATCCGGTTAAAGCCCTGAGGGATGTTTTATATAACGACCTGATGGTCATCCTGGTGGTCTACCTGCTGGGGCTTACCGTTATAGGCATTCCGGTGATACTCGGGATCATCTTTACGCGCGGCTTTGTCCTGGGTTTCACCGTTTACTTTCTGGCCAGGGAGAAGAGTGTCCAGGGCATCATCCTGGCGGTCGCGGCGGTGCTGCCCCAGAACATTTTTCTGATCCCGGCGCTTCTGATGGGCGGGGTGGCGTCACTGTCTTTTGCCCTGCTCCTGGCCAGGCGGTTTTACAACTCTAAAGTGCTGGTCTGGCCCAGCTTTGTAGTGTACAGCAGCCTGATGCTGGTAGTGATGGCCTGCGCGGCGGGAGCCGGTCTGGTGGAAGTGTATTTTACGCCTTTTCTGGTGAAGATGGCTGCTAATTATATGTTTTAGAGCAGGAAAAGTTTTTGTTGTGCTCATTCGTCATTAAAAATAGAAATGAATTCGGCAGGCGCAACAATAGGAATACCCTGGAATTCTTTTAAGGCCAAGAGATGAGTGTCACCTGAGATAATATACTGAACTTTGCCTTCTAGCGCACATTCCAGAACATGATTGTCTTCCGGGTCATCCTCTATAACATGCAAGCGGACTCCAGGAAATACAAAAACGCTGTTTTCCATCTCCAGCAAACCCATCAGCAGGTCTTGCCTTTCAATGACTGTACCAGCTCTTTTAAACTTCGGACGAAGCAAAACATCAAAAAATTCTTCTATTAACGCCTGAGATACAATAACAGTAATTATATTTTCTGTCCACAGGTCTACAATCTTTCCCGGTGGTCCGCCGGGTATTAACATGCCTGATATCAAAACATTAGTGTCCAGGACTACCCTCATGATTTATTCTCTCTTTTTTGCTTTCTTACTGTAAGTACCTCTTCCTGTACATCCTGCTCAGTTATACCTTCTCCCCTAGCATTGGCTCTGGTTCTTTCGAGAACCTGTTTAAGCGCCAACCGCTTGCACTCCTTTTCAACCTCGCGGAGCCGGAGGTACTCTTCATAATTGAGAAGCACACTCTTCGGCTCACTGTTAACAGTTAAAATTACCGGATTGCCGCCGTCAGCCAGGGATTCAATTAAAAAAGTTAATTTTGGACGAGCCTCGTTAATACCAATAATCCGTTCCATATCGTATCACTCCATGTATTAATTAATGCTATCATTAATGTAACAATTAATTTATTTCAAGTCAAGAGAGAAAAAGCTAATTAAAACAATATTAAGACGAATGAATTCACACCTACGAAATTTTAATTTCAGGGTAGTTTAAGTTTGTGGTCAATTATGTGTTTTAAAGTTTCAAAAAGGAATCTTTTGGTCTGCGTGGAAGTAGAGTCTATCCAAAATTTCGAATTTAACACTTTCTAATGCAAAGCGGGGTAAGCAATGGAGAAGTATCTGGAAGAGTTCATCTACCACCTTGCCGTAGAGCGGGCGCTGGCTGAGAACACCCTGGTATCTTACAGGACAGATTTGACCGGATATATAGCTTTTTGCCGCAAGCAGGGCCTGATCTCGCTGGAGCAGGCTGACAGGGATACGGTTATGTCTTACCTGTACAAACTGCAATTGGACAGACGCTCACCGGCGACAATCTCCCGCCACCTGGCGGCTCTTCGCTCTTTTTACAGGTACACGATCAGGGAAGGAAAGCTGCAGATCGACCCGACCGCAGAACTGGACTCGCCAAAATCGCCTCAAAAGCTGCCCAGGGTGCTAACGGTAGAGGAAGTTGACCTCTTGCTGGGACAACCATCGATTAGCGAACCTGCAGGGATTAGAGACAAAGCCATGCTGGAAGTGCTTTACGCCACCGGGATCAGGGTCTCCGAACTGGTATCCCTGAATCTGGAGCAGGCTCATATTAAGAACGGCTTTATCCGCTGCTTTGGCAAAGGCGGCAAGGAGCGTATCGTTCCGCTGGGTGACGTGGCCGCCCGCTTTCTGGAAGAATACCTGGCGCGCGGCAGAAGCAAACTAATCAGGCCGGAAGGCGCCCAGGCTTTATTTGTGAACCAGCACGGCAGGAGGCTGACCCGGCAGGGTTTTTGGAAGATTATCAAAAAATACGCTCAAAAAACCATGATTAACAAAGAAATTACTCCACATACAATGAGGCATTCTTTCGCCACGCATTTGTTGGAAAACGGGGCGGATATCAGGTCGGTTCAGGAAATGCTGGGGCATGCTGATATCAGCACCACCCAGATATATACACACCTGACCAAGAACAAGTTGAGAGAGATTTATAACCGCAGCCATCCACGGGCATAGCCGCTGGCAATGTAGGACGTGGGAAAGCATGTTCGGATCATCAGAACAGGAAATGAAAAAACATTCGGGGGAAGTCGTATGAAAATTAAGAGGGTAGCTTTGTTGGTGCTGGATAGCGTCGGGGTGGGAGAACTGCCGGACGCCGGTGATTACGGGGATACCGGAAGCAACACCCTGGGCAATTTGGCCCGTGCTGTGGGTGGGCTTAAAATGCCCAACCTGGGCAGCCTTGGCCTGGGAAATATAATTCCGATTGAGGGTGTGCCGCCGGCCGCAAATCCCCGGGCTTCCTTCGGCCGCATGGCGGAAAAATCAGCCGGTAAAGACACCACCACCGGCCACTGGGAGATGGCGGGGATCATCTTGGAACGCCCATTCCCGGTCTATCCTCATGGTTTCCCACCTGATTTAATAAAAACGTATGAAGAGAGGATTGGCCGGCCGGTTCTCGGCAACAAGGTTGCTTCCGGCACCGTCATCATAGAAGAGCTTGGCGCTAAACACATGGCAACAGGCTATCCCATAGTGTACACTTCCGCGGACAGTGTTTTCCAGGTGGCGGCGCACGAGGAGATTATTCCGCTGGAAGAGCTGTATAGGATCTGCCGCATAGCCCGGGAGATGCTGACCGGTGAGCACGCCGTGGGGCGGGTGATAGCCAGGCCGTTTGAGGGGAAACCAGATGATTTTCGCAGAACGGTAAACCGGCATGATTTTTCCCTTAAGCCGCCGGGCAGGACACTATTGGATCTGTTAAAGGAAAATGGGGTTAAGGTTACCGCAGTGGGCAAGATCAGGGATATTTTTGACGGGGAGGGCGTAACTGAGGCGATCACTACCAAAGGCAACACTGACGGTATGGACAAGGCTTTAAAACTGGTCCAATCTGACATGGATGGGTTTGTTTTTACCAACCTGGTTGATTTTGATATGCTGTATGGCCACCGCAACAACCCCAGGGGATACGCTGACGCGCTGGAAGAATTGGACCGCTGGTTCCCCGAATTGATTAAATCGCTGCAAGATGATGATGTGCTTATTATTACCGCCGATCACGGCTGCGATCCAACCACCGCGTCAACCGACCACTCCAGAGAGTATGTGCCCCTGCTGGTATACGGCAAGCATTTGCAGGGGGGAGTAAATCTTGGAGTGAGGGAAACCTTTGCGGACATCGCCGCCACAGTCTCGGAATTTTTCGGTCTAAAATTCAACATAGGTGAGAGCTTCTGGCCAAAGGTGCTTAAAGTATAACCGAAAGAATCAATGATTTTCAGGGTAGAGAGGAAGAGCCACTATGCGCATGTATGACCTGATTTTAAAAAAGAGAGAAGGCCAGGAACTGACCGCGGCTGAAATAAA
>JBAZQW010000224.1:0-3982 GCA_041645005.1 Desulfotomaculaceae bacterium
CGCGGTATTCAGGCTCTGGCAGGGTCCTTTGCTGACACCACCGGCACGGGTGGTAAAACCATGTGCCACCAGACCGGTATCGCTCAGGTGAGAAAAGGTGCAAACCTCCAATTCGCTTTTTCTGGTTGCAGGCAAACTCCAACTCCTCTTTTCTTTAACCGGCGGCTTCGTTTACATCCTGGTCGATGATATTCTCCAGTTCGGCAATGCGCGCAAGAATCTCCTCCCGACGCGCCGGTTCTATGCCCGCCGCCATCAACCTCTGCAGCTTCGAGGCTAGTGACTCATAAGCGGATCTGACCTTTTCCTCCGGTTTAGCAGTGCCTTCCGGCAGTATTTCCACAACCTGCAGCCATTCCGGAATAGTAGCTTTGATGCCTTGATCTGATTCGATCAGACCAGCCAGAGCGTTTGCAGCCTCCGGCTCCCCGTGCACAATGAATATCTCGCGGGGGGGCCTGGTAAAATTCTTTACCCACTCAATTAAGCCCGCCTGGTCGGCATGTGCTGAGTAACTCTCAATATTCCGTATATCAGCTTTTACGGCAATTTCATCGCCAAAAATACGCACTGTTTTCTGACCGTCCACAATCTGCCGTCCCAGGCTGCCCTCAGCCTGGTAGCCCACGAAAAGGATGGTGCTGTCAGGGCGCCACAGGTTGTATTTGAGGTGGTGCCGGATCCGCCCGGCCTCGCACATGCCGCTGGCGGAAAGGATAATTGCCCTGTCAACCTGGTTTAGCGCCTTCGATTCCTCTGCCGATTTGGTGAACTTAATGCCCGCCCGCTGCAGGGGATCCTGGCCCCTCTTAATTATATCTGCCGCATCCTGATCAAAAACCTCCTGGTGCTTGCGGAAAACATCGGTAGCGGCCGTAGCCAGAGGGCTGTCTATGTACACCGTCATGGCGGGCATTCTTTTTGATTCAGCTAGCAGGAAAAGGTGGAAGAGCAGGTCCTGGGTGCGTTCAACCGCGAAGGCCGGGATGATCAGGTTGCCTCCTTTTTCGTATGTTTCCCAGATAACCTTATGCAATGAATCTATTTCTTGCTCATGATTTTCATGAAGGCGGGCGCCGTAGGTCGACTCCAAAATCAGATAGTCCGCTTCAGCAACAATGGAGGGGTCTTTAACAATAGGCCTGTTCTTATTGCCGATGTCGCCTGAAAAGACCAGCTTGGTCTCCCGGCCGTTTTCATTAACCCAGATTTCAATCATAGCCGAACCAAGTATATGGCCCGCGTCTACATACCGTGCTTTAATGTCAGGCGCTACCTGGATTATTTCATCATACTGGACTTCCTTAAAGAAGGGCAGGCTTTTATAAGCCTCGTTGACAGTATAGATGGGTTCTATCAGGGGCTTACCAGCCCTGCGGAACTTGCGGTTTTTCCGTTCAACTTCCATCTCTTGAATGTAAGCGCTGTCCGGCAGTAAAACCTCGCATAGTTCCACGGTGGGGGCGGTAGCATATACTTTCCCTTTAAATCCGTGTTTGATCAGTTTAGGAATCATTCCGCTGTGATCAATGTGGGCATGAGTAAGCAAGACGTGATTCACGGTGCGCGGCGGCACTCTAAAACTTTCATAATTGCGTTCCCTGACCTCTTTCTTGCCCTGAAACATGCCGCATTCAATCATAATCCTGGTATTTTCCGTATCTAATAAATAGCAGGAACCGGTTACTGTCCCAGCCGCTCCAAGAAATTGCAGACGCATAAAGACCCCCCTGCCGTAGCATTTTTATTAGAAACAATTCATCCCCCTGGTATAGAAACCCTCTTTTTTCGAGCAAAAAGCTCAGGTTAACTTGACAAGGTGTCTTCCTTAAGCTTACTCTAAGAAGTGTTAATTTTCAGCCTTTGGGGAAAATCAGCTTATAAAGGGAGCGAATGCTGCATGCCTATATACGAATTCAGGTGCGCCGCTTGCGGCAACCGTTTTGAAAAATTATGTTCCAGCGGAGAAAGCGGAGAGAGACTCAGCTGCCCTGACTGTGGAGCCAGGGCGCCTAAAAGAGTAATGTCTTCCTTCAGTGCCGCTGGCAATAGCGGAGGCAAGAACGCCTGCGGCGGCTGCAGCACACGCGACTGTGCCAACTGCAGCCACTGAGACGTGAGACGTGGGACGTGAGACGTGAGATTCGGGTATTCCTATCGGGTCCTGTCAAATGAGACAAAAATGAGACAAGGGTGAGACAAGGGGACGGTTCTCCTGTCTCAAAAACATGTCCCAAGCTGTAAGCCGTAAGGCGTAGGCATGCATGAAAGTCTAGTGTTCCAAAGACCTCAAAGGAATACAGGATATACCCACGTCCCACGTCCCACAATAGCAAGAAGGCGGATTATGTTCCGCCTCCCCGCTTGAAATGTACTAGCTTGCAGCGGCTAAAAACTGCAGCGCAGATCCACGTCGTCAATTTTAACCGTATTATCATTGCCGCTCGAGGGTTCGAATGTAAACCTCACTTCCGCGATTCTGGCCCCCGTTGGAACACGCCCCGTGGAAAGACTGTATCTCTGGTAAGAGTTATTCGGTATATTATCCTGCGTGTAGCGTGGTTCCGTTCTACCTACAAACTGACCTGATCTATTGTAATACAGGATTTCCACAAATAAAACAAACCTTGCCACTCCACCCGCCTGGACATTTTCCCTGGCCCACCAGACCAGATCATATATCCTTCCTGGCTCTATATCCGCTCTTTGGGATAAAGTGGCCGCTTGATTGTGCACAGCGCCCATTTCTGCGGCATAGTTGCCGCGGTGTGAGATAGTGGTCCGGTATATATTGCTTCCCGTCCATCCGGCAGGCAGTGAAGCCTGGTTTGACCAGTTTTCAAAGCCCGGATTTACCAGGACATTTATATTCGAACATGGTGTGGGAGAGACTGTCGGCCTTGGTGTAGGTGTCGGGCTGACTCCCAGGACCCTGATAGTGGTGGATACTGATTGATTCTGTAAGCCTCTGGCAAGATTAAAACCCTGAATGGTTATATTGCCGGCAGCGATCTGCCTGCCCTGATTGTTCCTCTGATCCCATGTCACCCGGAAAACCTGACTTTGGCCGGGTCTCAGGGTAATATCGGCAACCCGCTGGGCAAAGAACCGGCCGCACGACCAGCGCCAGATTTCCTCTTGAGTGGAAGCGCGTCTCGCCACAAAATCAAAACGCTGTGCCGTATTGTAGCGGAGGGTTATACTGCGGTTGCTTTGGTTTGTCTTAACCAGGGTGATGGTCACATTCTCACCTACAGCATAACTGCGCTTATTGGTATAGATTGTGTATAAAAGACCGTCTGCCCGGCGGCTTACTTCGTTCTCTCTACCGCCTGTCTGTGTTCCTGTGCCCCCGGTGTTAACATTTCCCCCGGTTTCACCATCTTCCGGAATGGTTAATACTTGGCCGACAGATATCAAATTCGAATTTGAGATATTATTCGCCCGGGCAATTCTTTCCACAGTGGTGCCGAAGCGTTGCGCAATCTGAAACATAGTATCCCCTGTCCGTACTGTATAGGTTGTAGCCATTCTTTTCCCTTCCTTTCAAAAAGCTATCCGATTTTGAACAAACATTTTTTTCATTTTATGTCAGTCTAAATTGAATAGTTCCGGTGGAGAAAAGAAAGTACAGTCTAACCCTCGCTATTTTTCCTGATTATCACTTCTGATACGGTAAATAATGATGCCGAGTACTGTGATAGCCAGGCCGGTTACGAGCAGGATTGTTTTGCCACCGCTCGCCGCAACTGTTGCCGTTGTGGAAGTCATGTCCGCCGCTGGGATCATCCATGGAAAGATGTAGGCCTGGATAAGCGCGACTACGCCCACAAGAAAAGTAATTAAGAGGCTGTATGGCAGGGTGAGACGGAACAGCTCCCCTTCACGCCCGGCCAATCCAATGGAAGATGTCCCGACTACCAGGCTCTGAGGCGAAATCATTTTACCCGCAACCCCACCGGTAACGTTCGTGGCCACAGTG
>JBAZQW010000225.1:0-3964 GCA_041645005.1 Desulfotomaculaceae bacterium
CTACCGTACGGGTTGCAAATGGTGTGTCATAGACACCACGGGGAAGCTTTTGCAGGCAGGGGTTTTTTACCCCACGCCCCCTCTGAAAAAAATTAAGGAATCCGAAGAAGTCCTGTCCGCTCTGGTAGAAAAGTATGGGGTTACTGCAATCGTTATAGGCAATGGCACTGCTTCCAGGGATACGGAGGTTTTTGTCGCGGAATTTATCAGATCTTATAACAAGCCAGGTCTGTCTTATACCATCGTCAGCGAGGCCGGCGCAAGCGTTTATTCAGCCTCCAAACTGGCCAAGAAAGAATTTCCCGATCTGGATGTGTCGGAACGCGGCGCGGTTTCAATAGCCCGCCGCATTCAGGACCCTTTATCCGAATTAGTAAAAATAGAGCCCCGCGCAGTAGGTGTGGGGCAGTACCAGCACGACCTGCCACCCAAACATCTTGATGAAAAGCTATCCGAGGTTGTAGAATCAGTCGTTAACTATGTGGGTGTTGATCTTAACACAGCATCTGCGCAGCTGTTGGGTTATGTTGCCGGGATAAAATCGACTGTTGCCGAAAATATTGTACATTACCGTGATGAAAACGGTGGTTTTAAGCGCCGTAAGGAGTTGTCCAAAGTGCCCAGGCTGGGGCCCAAGACACTTGAGCAGTGTGTGGGGTTCTTGCGGATCAACAACGGAGAAAACCTTCTGGACGCAACAGCAATACACCCGGAGTCATACGACCTGGCTTACCGCTTCCTTGACCTTATCGGTTCTGGATTAAATGAAATAGGTTGCTCCGACGGCAGGGCAAAAATTGCCGGGGTCGATGTTAAGAAGATCGCGGCGCAGCTTGACGCCGGCGTCCCGACCCTGAGGGATATTGTAGACTCTCTGGCCCGGCCGGGCAGAGACCCCAGGGAGGATCTGCCGACACCAATATTCCGCACCGACGTCTTAAGCCTTGAAGATCTGAAGCCGGGCATGGAACTCACCGGCACCGTCCGGAACGTGGTGGATTTTGGTGCATTCGTGGATATTGGCATTAAAAGTGACGGGCTGGTCCACATTTCAGAAATATCGGATACCCGTGTTCAACACCCCTTGAACCGGCTTTCAGTAGGAGACGTGGTCAAGGTATGGGTGCTAGCGGTAGATTTGGAGAGAGGCAGAGTCTCTCTTTCTATGAAAAACAAGGGTGACGGTTAAAATACAGGGTGGGGTTGCAAGAAAGGATAGATAACCATTGTATTGCAATACCTCACTTAAAAACATAGGAAGCAATAAAGCGAAAAAACACTATTGTAGTGCTTATATACTTAAAATTGAATGAAATGGCAAATGATAGTGCTTAGGAGGTGTTCTAATGAAAGTTGTGGTAATTTATGCCCATCCCGACCCCATGAGTTTCAATGCAGCCATTGCGGCAGTCGTTAGAGAAGAACTGGAGAAAAAAGGCGCAGAGGTCAAATTTAAAGACTTGTATGCCATGAACTGGAACCCAGTCTTAAGTGCCAGGGATTTTGAGGGCTACCATAAGGGAAACATAGCGGAAGACGTCAGAACAGAGCAAACAGATATTAGCTGGGCGGAAGCGGTTATTATGATTTGTCCGGTATGGTGGACTTCAGTTCCCGCCATCCTAAAAGGCTATATCGACCGAGTGTTCAGTATAGGATTTGCCTATGAATACTCAGCAACGGGACCAAGAGGAATGTTGAACGGCAAGAACGCTTTGCTAATCACCACATCTGGAACTGATGAACGGGCTTCTCAGCAAAACGGGATGATGGATCTGATCACCAAGTCAATTGCAAATGCCGTTTTTGGCTTCTCGGGCTTTGCCGAGTATAAGCACAAGAACTTTTTTGCTGTGCCCACTGTTTCCGATAATAAACGCAAAGAAATGCTCACTAATTTGCGCCAACTCATCCAAAATTATATTTAGAATAAAGTCTTAAGCTAGATGAATGAGAAAACCAGGTAAGAAATTCAACTCTTATCTGGTTTTTTTGTCCCAGTGGGACTTGTCAGCTCTATGCCCCGATACGCGGAGTTTTTGTCCGCCAACCCCAAAGCTATGTACCGTCCCCTGCTGACTGAGGTAGGCTGCGCTTACGCTGTCATGAGAAGCAAAAAGGGCGGTGGTGGCGATTGCTGCTGCGACTGAGGGTCAAGCTGTTTTTGGACCTTTTAGCCTGCGGCGGGCGAAAAATTTCCTTATTTCATCCGCCAGGAGAAGCACAGGCGGTAAAATCAGCATAAACAGCCAGACATCCGTGGAAATCGGCAGTGTCCGGAACAGGGTGTTGCCGGGAAGCGTGTAAACAATGAAAAGCAGTACGCCCACCTCATAGGCCAACCCCCAAAAAATATAAGGGTTTCTTTTTAAAGATGGCTGGAAGGCTGAAATTGTATCGGACCGGCAGGTAAAGAGGTTGGCCATCTGAGCCATCACAATACCCGCCAGGCAGGCCGTGGTGGCCTGCAGGTATAGAGGATCCCCATGCCCGAGCTGCCCTCCCCACTGCCAGCCGCCACCGTACATCACATAAAAATATCCCGCCATGCCCGCTATTGCTTCGATCATCCCGAGAAATACAAAAGCCCTGAGCAACAGCCCCGTATTCATTAGCCGCTCTTCGCGGCTGCGGGGCGGCCTTTTCATTGCTTCTTTGCCGGGCTTTTCCAGCCCCAGAGCAAGAGCGGGAAACAAATCAGTGCCCAGGTCGATAGCTATAACCTGGATGATTGGCAGTGGCAGCGGGATCCTCAACAGCACAAAACAGAGATAGGGCACGATTTCCGCCGTATTGCTGGCTAAAACATATGTTATGAATTTCCTGATGTTAGAAAAAACAGCGCGCCCTTCTTCCACGGCACTGACAATCGTCGCAAAGTGGTCGTCCAGGAGCACTATATCAGCTGTTTCACGCGCTACGTCGTTGCCTCGCATTCCCATGGCGATGCCGATATCAGACTTGCGCAGGGCAGGGGCGTCATTAACCCCGTCGCCGGTCATGGCCACCACTTCACCCATCTCCTGCAGTGCTGAAACAATCGTCAGTTTATGCTCAGGTTTCATGCGGGCAAAGACAATATGCGAGGCGCGCAAAGCTTCCTTGATATTTTCAGGGCTCATTTCTTCAATTGCACTGCCGGTTAGCAGCACCGGCTCGCTTTCATCCGGTACAATATTAGCGCGGCGGGCGATAGCGTGAGCGGTGGCGGGCATATCCCCCGTGATCATCATTACCCTGATACCGGCGTTGTGGCACAATTCAACAGCTTCAGGTACATCTGCGCGAATCGGATCATCCAGGCCGACGAGCCCCAGGAAGGTCATGTCTTCTTCCCAGGCAGCCGCGTCTGCACCGCCTTCTTCACCGGTTTTTACAGCCAACGCCATTACCCGCATGGCCTGACCAGCTATTTCAGCCGCAGCCTTTTCAATGCGTTCTATTTGCTCACCGGTCAGCCTGCAAAGGGTCGGCATTACCTCCATGGCGCCCTTGGTGACAGCCAGCCGGCCACCCCCTTCATCCAGGCCATAAACTACCGTCATTCTCTTTCTTTCGGGGGTAAAGCCAAACTCCTCCATACGCGTTATGCGGGGAATGACTCCCGCTTTATCTCTGTAGTATTCCGCCGCTGCCCGCACCAGCGCCAGCTCCATCGGGTCACCGGTTCTATCATCTTCAGACAGTGAAAACGGGATACTGTTGGCAAGACCCATTACCATGTAAGCTTTTTCCCTTATTTCCTCACTGTCATTCAGGAGCCAGACTTTTTCCACCCGCATGTTGTTTTCAGTGATCGTGCCGGTTTTGTCGGTGCAGATCACAGTTGTACAGCCCAGTGTCTCAATAGCATTCAGCTTTTTGACCAGGGCATTGCGTTTGGCCATGCGCTGGCTTCCGGCGGCAAGGGTCAATGTTACCGTGGGCATCATACCTTCAGGCACCAGCGCAACGATGGTACCCA
>JBAZQW010000226.1:0-3937 GCA_041645005.1 Desulfotomaculaceae bacterium
CTTTAACATTTTCAATGCCACTCATGGGGCCCAGCGCCATGCCGTGGTCAATTGCCACCACCAGGGAATTACCACTCTGGCTGTTGAAGATTCTCCCAAGCCTTATTTTCTGGCCGTCCATTAAAAGTCCCTTTCCGGCATAAGCAAAACGCCTTTAATGATTTCCTGCTTTTTGGCCAAATCCACCGCTTCCGGCATATCATCCAGTGTAAAGCGGTGGGAAATCAGATCATCCACCTCGATCCCGCCACTGCTGATAAGATCCAGCGCCAGCCGGAAATCGTCCGGTGTCGAAGCGAATGTTCCTGTTAACACTATCTCCTCGTAGTGAATCCAGCGAAAATCAATGTTCACTGGCTTTCCCGCCGGCGGGCCGCCGAATATGTTAAATGTGCCCCCTTTGCGCAGCGCCGGCAGGTAGCCGGCCATTATTTCGGGCGCACCCAGGGAAGCTACCACCATGTCCGCGCCAATGCCCCCGGTGAGCCGCCTCACCTCCGCGGCGACATCAACCTTGGCGGCGTTTATACAGTTAGCCGCACCGATACGGGATGCCATCTTTAGCCTGTCCTCACGGATATCGGCCATAAAAACTCTCGATTTTTGCCAGAGGCCTGTTTTTAGATGCAGAAGTCCCATCGGCCCGGCACCCACAACAAGCAAGGTGTCGCCCGCCTCCAGTTTGCCGGAGCGGCCGGCGGCCAGGCAGCAGGATAACGGCTCCGCTACCACCGCGCGTTCAAAAGAGAGGTGCTCCGGTATTTTAACGACACCACCGATATTAACAATCTCCTTTGGTATGCGCACATACTCGGCAAAACCGCCGTCGATACCGTGGGCAAGGCCGAATTCCGACAAACACAGGTTATGTTTGCCGCGCTTGCAGTAAAAACATGAGCCGCACACAGCGATAGGGTAAACCGCCACCCTTTCACCCGGCGAAAATTCACTTACACCCGCACCGGTTCTCGCTATGGTGCCGGCTACTTCGTGTCCAAGGATGGCAGGCAAGTTTTTCGGCAAACCCTGGCCTGCCAGCATTTTTATATCCGTGGCGCAAATTCCGGAGGCCCTGACCCTTACCAGAACCTCTCCGTCGCTTATGGCCGGAACCGGTACGGACTGGACCCGAATGTCGTCCTGGCCATACACCACCGCCGCCTTCATCATCTACAAACAACTCCCTTTTTGTAAACCCTGGGCACGGCGTTATCCTTATAACCCATCAGCATCTCTCAGCGCCTCCATCAGAGCCTTGAGCCTGGCGAGGCTCTTCTTGCCCGGGTATTCCTCAACCCCGGAACAAAGATCAATGCCAAAAGGCCTTACCGCTTCCACCGCCTTGCGGATATTGCCGGGGTTAATCCCCCCGGCCAAAAAAGCAGGCAGCGTCGCTTCTCTTACCAGTCTTCCCGCCAGATCCCAGTCACCTGTCAGCCCGGTGCCCCCGAATTTCCCGCTTGCTATCGCCGCCGTGTCAAACAAGACCACATCAACTCCGGCTTCTTGGCACCGCGTGGTTTTTAAGGCCAGCGTCTCAAAGTCAAAGCCGGCCACGACCTCACCACCCGCTGGCAGGAACAGTGACTGCCAGATCTGCAAGCCGGGCTTTAAATTTTTTAACCGAACGGCCAGTTCAGGTCCCTCCGGGCTTAGGAACTGAACTGCGCGAGGCCTTAGCTTCAGCAGCAGTTCCTCGAGCCTTTCCGGTTCCATTTGGTGGACCAGCGCCACAGCGGGAAGCGGGGCAGACATAAAAAGCGGACTCGCTTCGTTTATCCCCATAGAACGTGGTGAAAACGCAACCTCAATTACAACCCCGATATAGTCCGCTCCCACACCTGCCGCCAGACCGGCGTCTTCTAAACTGGTAATCCCGCAAATCTTAACTCTGCAGCCATCCTTCATGGAGATAGTTCCTTTCCACTCCGTTCTCCATAATCCTGGCCCCGGTATTATCCACCTCGGTGGTAATGATACGGCTTTGGGCCACTTGCCGGGAGGCCAGGAAATCCAAAATTCTCCGCTCTACTCTTTCGTCCCTGGTAAGGGCGAACACGGTTGGCCCGACAGAACTCATACCGCCAACATCGGCCCCCAACTCACGGAAACTGCCAATATAATTGTAGATGGCTGTTCCCCAGACGCCGTGCTGCTCGCATTCGGCACGCTTGGAGCCCAGGAAGCACAGGTCGAACATGGCATTCCCGATACCTTTCAAATCACCCCGCACCATGGCCGGCAGCAGGTCGAGCAGGACGATCTGCGATTTGGTGCCGCACTGCAGGTAGTCCAGATACCTGCCCCGGCGCATCAGCAGTTCGACCTCTGATTCAGCGGCAGTGTCCTGCCCGGTGAATTCATCCTTTAAGCTGGGCACATCTGGGATTACAATAATCAATTTGGTATCCGGCAGTGCGATCCGGTAAATAATCTCCATATCATCGGTACCCAGCACCATCCCCCCGTGGATGCTGGCCATAGCGCCCATGCCTGTTTCAAAACCGCGAATCAGGTACTGGCTGCCGCGGGGGCTTTCCTCACAGGCATTGTACCCCAGTATCCGCCGCAGTTCCCGGTTATTAAAGGGACGCCCCAAAACCTCGTTAATCCCGACGCAGGCCGCGCACATCGAACCTGTGGATGAGCCCATACCCACATGCCTTCTTTTATGGTCGTAAAGCTCTATTTCAAATCCACCTTCATAGCCCAGGATCTCTTTGAAAACTTTAGCGAAGTGGGTGACGATCAGAGGTCTTTCCCCTTTGACAATGATTTCTTCGCCCGGTATCGTGCGAATCCTGGCCTTCAAATTAACACCGATAGCGATACCTAGGCCCCCGCCGCCCGGGCGGCTGACGTTGAAGCGGTTCATATCCAGCACGGTTGGATGCAGGCGGGCTGGAACGGTAATTTCCACTTCCCTTTCCGCCACCTCACCAACTTTTCTGGAGGCAAACCCGCACTGCTCCGGATGAATGATGAAATCTTTCTGGCCTGGTTCAAACTCTTCCAGCACCGTGTTGATCCGGTCGAAGGGCCCGCCTATTACTCCTATTTCAATGGTCTGCTTTTGATCTAAATAAGAAACCTTGTTTACAGCCAATATTCTCCCCTCCACAAAATAATATCGGGTACCACTGTACTACCGTTCTACCCCCTTTTAATTAAATCTTACGGCAGGAGTGGTCGCATGAACACAAAAACACCCGCAGGGGTGTTTTAAAAACGAAAAAAACAGGACCTTATCAACCGTCCCACCATCCTACATGTAATATTATATGCCCGGCAACGGTTCTAAATCAATGGGGTTTAAGTGAAAATGATTTGCCAACAATAAGGATGTAATATATCGTAATAATGGATCTTGTGTTAAGCTAAATTTTGAGTGGAAAGGTGGGAGCTAAGTGAACGGAGAGATTGATCAAACGATCTCAGATGTTGAAGAAATTGCAGGTGAAACACTCCCGGAAATACAGATCAGGACGCAAACCTGGCTGGCTCGCCGGGACAGGCTGGAGATGATTCAGCAGGAAAGAGACAATGTTGATGACTTAAAGCAGTTGGCCGAATTCGACACAAAACAATCCGAACTATATATAAAAGGGTGTAAAAATATCCTCAAAGCCAACCTTGCCGCCGGTGCGAAGAAAGACTGGGCATCTCTATATAATGACAAACCTTTTCCCCCTTTTGTTTTTAAAAATCCTGCTCCCCTGTACAAACAGGTTGCCAGGGAGACAGGCGTGCCGCCAAAAAGATTTTTGTCTGAGCTGTTATTCCCTTCTGTCAAAAACAGGCGAATGCAAAAAGAAAACGATGCTAAAAAAACTTATGATTTAAAAATGAGGCTTTATGAAGAAGAAAAAGCTGCCAGGCGGGCTGCTCACGAAGCAAAGAAAACTGCTTACATGGCCGAGCAGTCGGCATATAACAG
>JBAZQW010000227.1:0-3922 GCA_041645005.1 Desulfotomaculaceae bacterium
TAAGGCTTTTTGGGCCATTAGCTCAGTTGGTAGAGCACCTGACTTTTAATCAGGGTGTCGCTGGTTCGAGCCCAGCATGGCTCACCAGTTAGTCATTAGACGTCAGATGTCGGTAAGCAGGAATAAAGGCTTGCCGACGCCTGGCGAACTGAAATAGAAAGAATTTGGCACAGCCGAATTCCAACAAGCAATCTGACGTCCGACGTCTAACGACTGGCGACCGAAATACGGCCCCATGGTCAAGCGGCCTAAGACACCGCCCTTTCACGGCGGTAACCCGGGTTCGAATCCCGGTGGGGTCACCAATTTGAGTCATTTGGACAGCCGCTGGCTGTCTATTCCTTTAAAAAGCCCTTACACCAGCGGTCCTGGCCTAAACTTGATTTTTAAATTTAAAAAAGCTATAATATTAAAGCCGGGCGGGTGTAGCTCAACGGTAGAGCATCAGCTTCCCAAGCTGAGGGTTGCGAGTTCGATCCTCGTCACCCGCTCCAGTGTTTACACAATATAATTTGATAACAATGAAAAGGCTTGATGAGAATCAAGTCTTTATTTTATTCAATTTTTCTCATATGCGCGGGTAAAAGCCTGGAGTTTAGACAAACGGAAGGATTATTGGACTATATGTTGAAATATGGCAAGAGGAAGGTTTAATTTTGGTAAAATAGTGTTAAGGTATAATATAGATTCTGTGATCAAAGATGCTCACGGTTGTCTGTGTTGAGGAACTACAATGAAAGGGAGCAAAGGGAATGACCACAACCAGTTCCAACACCTCTTCCAACTTTATTCAGAACATTATCAACGAAGATCTTGACACAAACAAGTACGGCGGCAGGGTCCATACGCGGTTCCCCCCGGAACCAAACGGCTACCTTCACATAGGGCACGCTAAGTCCATCTGCCTGAATTTCGGGCTTGCCGCCAAAAACGGTGGACTGTGCAATTTGCGCTTTGATGACACCAACCCATCCAAAGAAGAAGTGGAGTACGTGGAGTCGATCAAGACGGATGTGAAGTGGCTGGGATTTGACTGGGACGACCGGATGTACTACGCTTCGGACTACTTTGAGCAGCTTTATGAATATGCGGTTCAGCTGATCAAAACAGGACAGGCTTACGTTTGCGACCTGAGCGCTGAAGAAACCAAAGATTACCGCGGTACCTTGACCGAACCCGGCAAGACAAGCCCTTACCACAACCGTTCGGTAGAAGAGAACCTTGATTTATTCGAGCGGATGAAAGCCGGCGAATTTGCGGAAGGCGCGCGGGTGTTGCGGGCCAAAATCGATATGGCCTCGCCGAACCTGAATATGCGGGACCCGGTTATCTACCGTATTATGAAATCGACACATCACCGAACCGGTGACAAGTGGTGCATCTACCCGATGTACGACTATGCCCACCCCATTTCCGATTCTATTGAAGGGATCACCCATTCCATCTGCACGCTGGAGTTTGAAGATCACCGCCCGCTTTATGACTGGACGCTGGAAGCGCTGAATATCTATCACTCGCAGCAGATAGAGTTTGCCCGGTTGAACCTGACCTACACTGTTATGAGCAAGCGAAAGCTCAGGCAGTTGGTTGAGGAAGGATATGTCGGAAGTTGGGACGACCCGCGGATGCCTACCATATCTGGTTTGCGCAGGCGCGGCTATACCCCGGAAGCGATCCGCGACTTTTGTGAAGACATCGGAGTGGCCAAGGCCAACAGCATTGTCGACATAGCCATGCTGGAGCACAGCATCAGGGAATATTTGAACTCGCGCGCTCCGCGGGTTATGGCGGTGCTGCGCCCGCTCAAGGTGGTTATAGATAATTACCCGGCGGGCCGTGTAGAGGAACTGGACGCTGAAATAAACCCAGAAAATCCCGCTATGGGCACAAGGAAAGTTCCCTTTGCCCGGGAGCTTTATATTGAGCGGGACGATTTTCTGGAAGACCCGCCGAAAAAATTCTTCCGTCTGGCTCCCGGCAGTGAGGTGAGGCTGAAACATGCTTACATTATCAAGTGTGAGCGGGTGGTCAAAGATGGAAAAACCGGTGAAATCGCAGAACTGCACTGCACCTATGATCCCGAAACCCGCAGCGGTTCTGGTAATACGCGCAAAGTTAAGGGAACGCTGCACTGGGTTTCGACCGCTCATGCCATACAGGTGGAGGTGCGTCTTTACGATCACCTTTTCACAAAGGAAAACCCGGATGAGGAGAAAGATTTCAAATCCTGCATCAATACAGATTCGCTGGAGACACTGACTTCCTGCCTGGTTGAGCCGGGCTTGGCCGGAGCGCCGCCGGGAAGCCGATACCAGTTTTTAAGGCAAGGCTACTTTATTGTCGACCCCGTGGATTCAACAGCTGGCGCGCCGGTATTCAACCGGATCGTGTCATTAAAGGATACTTGGGCAAAAATCATGAAAAAGAATGGATAGGAAATACTCCGCCCAGCTTATTTGCGGGCACTGCGGCAAAAAGAATCTGGCCAGTATTCTTTCTGATTACAGCGAGAGGGATAGGGAAACGTTGACCAGCCCGTGCGGCTATCTGGTAAGTCAAATTGCCCGGCCCTGGGGAGTGGGGTATAGTTTGTCCCTGTGCCATTCCTGTGATCAGCTGACTCTCACCAGGATAGAATGGCATGATGATTTTGGACCGCAGGAATACAGTTATTTTATTATGTATCCCGCTGAGGAGTCCGTGCTGCCGGTACTGCCGGCAGAAGTAAAAGATGCTTACCTGGCCGCCCGCAATTTTAAAAGGACTGATCCGGAAACATGCGCGGTTTACTTGCACAGGACCCTGGAACTGGTCTGTGCTGATCGCCAAGCGGGCGGAGAGTCTATTTGTGAGAGAATTGGGGATCTCGCTAAAAAGGGCGAAATTCCCTTAAAATTATATGAGTTAGCCTCTCTCGCCATTCCAGGTAAGGTCGGGATAGAAAAAGAGATAGAGTTTTTGCAAGGCCTTTGTGAAGCTGTCTTTGGGTATGTGTATCAGTGTCCGGCTTTGTTGGAGCGGTTAACCCTTTTTGCTGCAAAATAAAACATCCTGCAGCGGAACAGGATGCTTCTTAAAGGACGTTTTATAGCGAAAAAAAGGGCAAAAAACCACACTCTGTATTTTAAGAGATCTTTTTAAAGACAAATTTTTCAAGGTAATTTTTGTATTACTGAGAAACTCTTTGCCGGCAGGTGAAAAGCTCTTCGTATGTTGACATGTTCCTGATCAGGATTTTACGGGTTTCAGCACTGTTGAGCTCGGTAACTCTGTCAATTTTCCAGCTTCCCCCGGTTGAAAACCCTGAAATAATATAATTGCAGAAAAAGCTTATACCGTCCAGCCACTTAAAAAAGCTCATCCGACCACCCTGTAATATTCTAACATTGATTGTGATCCGGAACAATACATATTGTAGAAATTTAACGATTTTTACACAACTTATTGTGGTAGCATTAGCTAATCGCAGCGCTGCTGACGCGAGAGCATGCGCTCTGCCTGGAAAACAAGACAGAAAAAAGCAATGGTTTTTGTATAATATGCGCGTTTTTTTTGAGTTTCGGGCTGGTTGCGCCACCTTCTCCAATCATTTATAATGACTATGAAAGAGGGGTGGTAAAGGTTGGGTAAACACATCAAAACATTAAGCGGCACCAATCTCAAGTCAACCATTAAAGACCGCGGCTGTGGCGAGTGCCAGGCCTCCTGCCAGTCAGCCTGTAAAACATCCTGTACTGTGGGAAACCAGGTCTGTTCAAAAGAAAAATCCAGGTAAAAAAGAGCCTTGTCCCACCGGGACGAGGTGCTTTTTTGAGGGGGATAGGTTTTGCTGCACAAGTTTAAGTTTGACGGGACCAAAATCATACTGGATGTGCACAGCGGGGCAGTTCACCTGGTGGATAATCTGGTTTGGGACCTGCTG
>JBAZQW010000007.1:0-22428 GCA_041645005.1 Desulfotomaculaceae bacterium
AAGGGAGGGTTGTATAGGCTGCGTCATTCCCGGATGTATTATTCTATACTGAGGTTCTTGTTGCTCTATAAAGTTAACACGATACCTTACAGCAATCCCGTGATGTTTTTAAAATGATGGGAACGGGTCAGATTACTGCTTACGTTGGTAAATCCGCTGAAGTTATGTATATGTCCCCAAGGGGTAGGTATCTCCGGGCCGGTTTGTATATCTATCTCGTGGTCGTGGGCTTTTTCCACTGTGGTTTTCACCCGGATGCGGTGGGTATGGGTCCCCTGCCCAATTTCTGGGCTGGTAATTCCTCTGAAGCGATGCAGGTGTTCAAAATTAAAAGATGTTACCCCGGAAAAATGGTGTACATGTTGTTGGTTCAGCATGGGTATTCTCCTTTTTCTTTATCATATTCAGGCAAAATACCACTAGCTACCTTATGTGTAAAATTATTGTAATTTATCTCTAACTTTTTTTTTAGCCAGGTACCTGATGAATACTTATCAACATAGCTATCAACACTTTCCACGATTTTACATAAACAGCATTTTTGACTTAATCTTATGACTCTTTTTTCTCATATTGGGAAATAAGCAGTTCCGATTTCATTCAATTGGTAATCGCGCTGATTCTTTTCCTCACACTTGTGGTGTCAATCGTTAACTTGGCATTAATATAGTGTTAACCAGGACATCTAGCAATATTCCGGGTAATATAAATTTAACAAAGCAATCTTTCCCTTTACCTGAAGGCAAAGCTTTTAAGATATTTGCAGGATCGCCGGATCGAAAGAGTGGGCGGTACCAGGATGATCCCGGTTGATGTCCGGGTTATTGTGGCAACAAATAATGACTTGCAGGAGATGGTGCAAAAAAACCTCTTCCAGGATGAATTGTACTACCGCCTCAGTGTTATTCCCCTGATCATACCTCCTTTAAAGAGAGGCCGGAGGACATACCGCTATTATTAGAATTTTACATGAAAAGATTCGGCAAACTTCTGAGCAAAGACATTCAGGGCTTTAACAGCGAGGCCTTAAAAGCCTGCGTCAAATACTACTGGCCGGGTAACGTCAGGGAGTTGGTCTACGCTGTGGAATATGCCATAAATCTTGAGGAGAACTCCCTGATATCTCTTGAGAGCCTGCCCCCCGAACTGCGTGAGGAAACGAAAAAAAGAACCAGGGACGGTATTGCGGGTGACGGACGGCTGCTGCAGCTGGCTCAACTTGAAAAGGAAGCAATCGCCGTCGCCCTGGACAGATATGGCTGGACTGATGAGGGCAAAATCAGGGCCGCCCGTGCTCTGGGTATCAGCCGGGCTACCATCTACCGGAAGATCCAGCGGTATGGCCTGAAGCCGGCGTAATTAGTCGTTAGTCGTTGGACGTGGGTATATTCTGCATTCCCTTGGGGTCTTTATAAGTTAGCTTTGTGCGATTGAAATCGTACCTGCGATTCCAGTCGCAGGACGTATGTCGTTGGCCATTTTAGGCATAAGTCGTAGGGCGTAGGTATATTCTGCATTCCTAATGGATCTATATACATTCATGCTTACGTCCTACGCCCTAATTCTTATGTCCATCTTTATACGCCTTACGACTTTAAGCTTACGATTTGCTTACGCCCTACGGCTTACGGCATATTTTTCTTACGACTTACGCCCTATAGCCTAAGACTTCTTTTTCTCACGTCTCACTTCCCACGTCCTACCTTAAGGTTTTTTTAACCATTCCGCCATAGGTTTAAACAGCGCCTCGACCGGCGCGTTGGGCTCGAACGGCTTTATTCCGAAAAATTGCGGGATGGCGAGGGCCGCGCCGATGGCCAGAAAAACCGAAAAAGCCGCCAGTTCCTGCCACATTTTCTTTTTAACCAGACCGGGCGCCTCAAGCCAAATAATAAAAGCAAAAGCTAACATTACCAGTACTATCACCAGCCCTCGCCTCCATCCGTCCCATGTCCCACGTCTCCTTCTCACGTGCCATTTCTCACGTCACACGTCCAATTTGTGCAATTCATGAGACAAGAGAACTGGCAGACCGTGTGAAAAGTAGACAAATTTAGCCAACATAAACCCACTAAGTGATATAATTTAACTAAGAATTCAAGAAAAAAAGGTGGGTTTTATGGGCTATATAGAAGGCCAGAACAGAAATCAAATAACACTGTTCCCCGAAAGCATAGATGATTATATCAGTGACCAGAGTACCGTTCGCGTAATAGACGAATATATTGATCAGCTTGACATAGGAAGTCTCGGTTTCAAAAAAGCAGTTTCTCCAACAATGGGAAGGCCGCCATATGATCCCAAAGATATGCTGAGACTTTACATTTACGGCTACCTTAACAGGATACGTTCATCACGCAGGCTTGAACATGAGGCAATAAGGAACATTGAAGTAATATGGCTTCTTAAAAAACTGAAGCCTGACTTCAAGACCATAGCAGATTTCAGGAAAGACAACAAAAAACGCTGAAGAAGGTTTTCAGAGATTTTACCAAACTGTGCGACGAGTGGGGTTTATACGGCAAAGAGTTGGTGGCCATTGACGGCTCAAAATTCAGGGCCAGCAATTCAAAAAGGAATAACTATAGCGCCAAGAAACTCGAAAGAAAGATCAAATATATAGATGAAAAAATAGACAAATACATGCAGGATCTGGACGAAGGCGATCTTGCCGAAGCCCATGTTCGCCAGCCCGATGCCGCAGAAATAAAAGAAAGGATAAAAGAACTGCGGGGTCGCAAGACAAAATATGAGGCACATAAAAAACAGCTTGAAAAGAGCGACGCAAACGAAATATCAACTACAGATCCCGATGCGCGGCTAATGTGCAACAACAATAACAATGTGGATGTAAGCTATAACGTTCAGACCACAGTAGATGCCAAGCATAAACTAATAGTCGACTTCAAAGTATCGCAAAAGCCAAACGACCTGGGCGAACTTGATAACATGGCTCTTAGAGCAAAAAAACTATTTGGCGGCAAAGACTTTGAAGCATTATCAGACAAGGGTTACTACAAAGCCGAAGACCTTAAGAAATGCGTAGAGAACGGCATAACCCCTTATGTCACCAAGCAAATATATTCAAACGGAACAGGGGACAAAGATTTTTATATTGATAAATTCAGATATGATAAAGACAAAAACCTGTACATATGCCCGGCAGGCCAAGAGCTTACTTACACCAAAGACAGGAAAAAGCAAGGTAAAGTAATAGCTTACGAATACAGGAATTACAAAGCCTGCAAGGGATGTGAATTTAGGGACCGCTGCACTAAGAACAAGAAAGGCAGGATCGTGTGCCGGCATGTGGACCAGGACTTTCTTGACACTATTGATTTACAGACAGAGCTTAACATGCACAAATACAAGCAGCGGCAGATGATTGTGGAGCATCCTTTCGGCACTATAAAGCGAAGCTGGGGAGCTTATTACTTTCTGACGAAAAGAAAAATCTCGGTTAGTGCAGAGATTGCGCTGTCGTTTCTGGCATACAACCTGAAACGGGTGATTAGCATACTTGGGAATGAGGAAATATTGAGAAGACTGAGGGAAAAAAGAAGACCGGTACTTGTGTAAGGCACCGGTTTCCTTTGTAAAATCAAAAAATGGATTTAGAATTTGCTTATTGGCAGGGGATCAGGTCATTTTAGCATGCACGGTCTGCCGTCCCCCTGTCGCATTCCCATATTTATCGACGTGTGTATTATTTCCCTGGCTTAGCATTATATACTGCTGCAAACGTCAACGCCCTTACTATAGACATGTCTCCTTGAACGAGGTGGCCTAAGTAATTCAGCCAAAAAACTAACCCGCATCAAACCTTGCATTTGATACGGGTTAATATGGGGTCAGGCTTTACTTTGTTACTTTTTTATGACAAAATGGAAAAAGCATGATATCTTTGAAGTGCAGGATTATTCTTACAACCGCAATAGAGCTAAGCAGAGAAAAGATAGTTTAGGTGCTGAAGTTTACCGCTTCGGAACATAGCTGAGACGACTCGGAGAAAAGGGGTGAGGACCGCCAGAGTGGTCTTTTTTCTTTTTTTGGTCACTGCACAATTTCCCTGAAGCAGGAGGCGTGGACAAAGAGTGAGCAACCTGTGGTGGCGGGAACTACCGGTGATACCGGACGGGCCTGCCCTTTTTGAGCGTATAAAAAATCTGCCGTACAGCTTTTTCCTTGACAGTGGGCTTTTAATGCCCGGGTTATCCCGCTATTCTTTCCTGGGAGCGGCTCCCTTTGCAATATTCAAGATCAAAGGTAGCCGAGCATTCTTGCGGGAAGAGGACAAAACTCATTCTTTTAAGGCTCACCCCCTGGCAACGCTGCGCTCCCTGCTGCAACGATATGCCCGCTCACGGGCAGAAGGTGCCCCTGTGCCCTTCACCGGGGGGGCAGTGGGGTATATCAGCTACGACATGGGGCGGCATCTGGAGGATATCCCCTCCCTGGCTCAGGAAGATTTGAGTTGGCCGGACCTGGAAATGGGCCTCTACTCGGCTGTCATAGCGGTGGACCACCTGTCCGGGCGGGTGTATGCCATTGCCGACGGCCAGCCGGAAACCGATCCCGGGCGGCGACGGAGGAGGGCTTTAACTCAACTGGATGAACTGGTTGAAATTTTTCTGGGTTTGGAACAGGATAAAATAGAAAAAGAAGTCTGCGTCCAGGATTTTTCCCAAATGCAAAATATAGTTCTGGAAAGGCACTTCGACCGCCGGAGTTATTGCGCCGCGGTGGAGCGGGTACGGGGTTACATTACAGCGGGAGATATTTATGTGGTTAACCTTTCCCAGCGCTTTTCCCTGCCCCTGACCCTGGACCCCTGGCTTTTATACCGCCGGTTGCGGGAGATAAACCCTGCTCCCTGTGCGGCCTTCCTGCGCTTCGGGGAGCGGCAGGTAGTCTGCGCTTCGCCGGAGCGGTTTCTCAGGGTAAGCGGGGGACGGGTTGAAACCAGGCCCATTAAGGGCACCCGCCCCCGTGGGAATACACCTGAAGAAGACCGGCGCAATCGTCAGGAGCTTTGGCAGAGCGAAAAGGAACGGGCAGAACTGGTGATGATCGTAGATCTGGAGCGCAACGACCTGGGACGGGTCTGCCTGCCTGGATCGGTAAAGGTACCCGAATTATACCGGTTGGAGAACTATGCCACGGTCTATCACCTGGTGTCCACTGTGGAAGGAAAGCTTGCCCCCGGACTGGATCTGGTCGATTTACTAGCAGCCACCTTGCCAGGCGGTTCCGTCACCGGGGCGCCCAAGGTGAGGGCCATGGAAATAATCGAGGAACTTGAGCCGGTACGAAGGGCGTTATACACGGGATGCATAGGTTACCTGGGTTTTGACGGGGAGGCTGATTTAAATATCGTCATCCGGACCGTCCTATGTACCGGCAAAAAGGCCTATCTCCAGGTGGGCGGAGGGATTACCATAGACTCGGATCCCGGGATGGAGTACGACGAGACCCTGGACAAAGCCCGGGCGCTGATTCAGGCCCTCGGGCTGGGAGAGGTTAACAGGGTTGTGGAAAGAGGCGAAGCTGAATGCTTTGGTATGTAAATGGAGATTTGCTTCCGGCTGAAAAAGCACGGTTATCAGTGGATGACCGTGGCTTTTTGCACGGCCTGGGTCTTTTTGAAACCATCTTGGTGTACGAGGGGCGACCGGCTTTGTTGAAACACCACCTGGAACGCCTGGAGGCTTCCGCACGGGAACTGGGCCTGCAAATGCCGGTAGATTGGGAACCGGTGAAGGCGGTTGAGGCGGTAATCCGGGCCGGGAATATCGTCCACGGAGCGATCCGTTTGACTGTGACCGCCGGCCCGGAGGGCGGTTCGCCGGGGGTTGTGGTGGCCCCGCGACCCCACCATCCCCACCACGCGGAAGATTGTAGGCGGGGGTGGAGAGCGTCACTAATACCCTGGCGCCGTTACCCTCAAAATCCCATCTACCGGCACAAGACCCTGAACTTTGCTGAAAACATGCTGGCCCGGCGCTGGGCCCATTCGTCTGGCTACGACGAGGGCTTGTTTGAAAATACGGATGGTCACATAACCGAGGGTACGGTGACCAACCTTTTCGTATTTGACAATGGTAATCGCCTGTGCACCCCTCCCGTGAAAGACGGCCTGCTGCCGGGAGTGGTGCGCCGGGTGGTGCTTGAACTGGCCCGAGGAAACGGAATTCCCGCCATAGAGACCTCTCTTTTACCGGAAGACCTTTTCCATATACGGGAAGCTTTTTTGACTAACTCCCTGCTTGGCATAATGCCTCTTGTGAAAATAGAAGGGCATACCTTGGGAGACGGCTTGCCTGGTCCCCTCACCTCGTTCATACACCGTTTATACATGGATCTACTCAGTAAGCATTCATGTTCCTTGCAATGATGAATGAAAACTTTGAAGTGCCTGATAATTCTTCTCATATCCGTATAATATTCGCAGAACTCAGCATCCTAATAATAAGTTAATTTCTATTAAAAAAGGATGGTTGATTTTGAAATACGACAAGCCGTTGATTGCAGTATTAATAGGCGCTTTATCCACAATACCGGGTGAGATGGCTACACGAGCGCTAGTGTTTTTAGGTATTGGCAAGTACAGTATTTATCAGTTGGATAGCCTCCTTATCACATTTAACAGACCAACAACAATTATCGGTTTAGTTGTGAACTTTATTGTCGGTGGGCTTATCGCCGTTTTACTCTATTACGCGCTTAATAAGCTGGGTGAGGATTATTTGGTTTTGAAAAGTGTGGCGGCCGGTTTATTGTTCTGGTTTGTTTTTGAGCTCATATTTACGGCGACTGTTGAAGGCAAGTTTATCGAGATAAGACCTGTAAGTGATTACTATATTCATTTACTTGCTACTATTGTTTATGGAATAACAATGGGATTGTTGTTTAACAAATATTTATCTAAGAGATCTATCCCGCTTTAACCGATAGAACTTATTTGACAAAGACGGCAGGACGACAGGAACGTTGTTTATAAGTAGTAAACAGTCATTGTTTCCTTCAAGGCGCGGTAACAATTATGGAATCCGGCTAATGGTTCTTGTTAGCCGCGCCGGAAGTCAATTGATCTTTTTGACGATACACTGAATGATCTAAAATCACTCTCCATACCTCTTCCGCAAGTTTCGGATCTCCGCCCCGGGCCAGTGAAATCTGATGAACTCGTGACAGGATTTGATTTTCCCTCGCCGGGTCCCTAATGTCTCTCTTACCCTGTTTAAGCTGAGCCACCCGGTCGACCAGCCGCGTACGCCGCACCAGCAAATCAACCATTTGAGCATCTAACTCGTCTAATTCATGCCGGAGAGTAGTGAGAGTTACCCCGGTTACACTCGATTCCTGGCCGGATGTTCGTGAACCGGCATGATCCCATTCCGGGTAGGATCCCAAAATCTTCAGACCCAGGGTTATAGAAGCCACCTCGCGTAACGCCTCCTGAACCTCCGGCCGGCTTTGCCCACCCATAAAATCTATGAAAAACAAGTAATCACCAAGATTCTTTTTCGCCGGTCTTGATTCGATACGAGTCAAATTTATTTCACGTATTGAGAATTCACGAAGAACGGCATATAATGCCCCGGGTCGGTCCCCAACACCAAAGATAAGAGACGTTTTGTACCCGTGTTCTATAGAACATGAAAGTTGCTCCCTGCCCACTACCCAAAAGCGAGTTACGTTATCCGGGCAGTCGTTGGCCGTAGGTACAACCACTTGAAGGCCATATTCCGCGGCCGCCCTTTGAGGACCCAAGGCGGCCCAGGGACGGTCGCTTGCAGCCACCTGTACGGCGGCGGCTGCAGTACTGGAACACTCTGTCAATAAAGCAGCAGGAAGTTCTTTGCGAAGAAAGTTCCTGCATTGAGCGAAAGGCTGTGAATGGGAAAACACTCTTTCCACCTGCTCAAGCTTCACGCCCGGGCGAACCATTAAAGACTGACAAACAGGTAAAACCACCTCTCTGCGCACTGCCAAGTCAAACGGACCCGCCAGCAGGTCAAGTACAGCGCCCACTGCGCCCTCGGTTGAATTCTCCACAGGGACTATCCCTTCATCCAACCTTCCGTCCGCAACACCGGTGAAGATTTCTTCCAATGAGGAACAGCCCGTCATTTCCCCTTCTCTTCTACCCATATAGAGACAGGCAGCCTCTTCTGAAAAAGTACCTTTGGGTCCAAGGTATCCAATCCTGTACATTACATATACCCTCCTCCAACAACACGCCCAACCGCGGCGGCTACTGTCCTCAGTTCGGACATCAGGAAGTCGAAATCTTCAGGTGTCAGGGACTGAGGGCCATCACACAGCGCCTTACATGGCTCGGGGTGAACCTCTACAAGCACGCCGTCTGCCCCAGCTGCCACCCCTGCCTTGGCCATGGGCGCCACCAGCCGCTGAACCCCGGTGGCGTGACTGGGATCCACTATTACCGGAAGATGACTCAATCCTTTAACCAAAGGAATGGCGCTAAGGTCGAGCGTATTGCGGGTAGCGTTTTCGAAGGTACGGATCCCCCGCTCACAAAGAACCACGTTCTCGTTGCCCTCCGAGACAATGTACTCTGCTGCCATCAACCATTCCTCAACGGTTGAAGAAAAACCCCTTTTCAATAAAACTGGCTTGCCTGAGCGTCCCACCAGACGCAGCAGTTGGTAGTTTTGCATGTTGCGCGCTCCCACCTGGACCATGTCAACATATTTCAGCGACAGTTCCAGGCTGGCTTCATCTATAATTTCGGTGACTGTAACCAGACCGGTTTCGTCAGAAGCTTCAGCCAGTATTTTTAACCCTTCCTCCTCCAAGCCCTGGAAGCTGTAAGGTGATGTTCTCGGCTTGAAGGCGCCTCCCCGGAGAATATTTGCTCCTGCTTGGCGCACCCGGTGGGCGGTGGTAAGCAGTTGTTCCCTGCTTTCAACCGCGCAGGGACCAGCAATAACGGCTAAGTCGTCACCACCAATGATAACGTTTTTAACCTTTACCAAACTATGCTTCCCTTTAGACTCGCGACTCACCAGTTTGTACGGTTTCATAATGGGCACGATCCTTTCAACTCCGGGCATGGCTTCCAACCCCAGAGAAGCAATCTCCTGACGGTCTCCAACCGCGCCAATGACCAGGCGCTTGACCCCGTGAATAAAATGAATTTCATAACCGTAAAGTTCCAGCCTTTGTTGAACAGCTTCGATTTGTTTCAGCCCAGCTGTTAAATTCATTACTACTACCATACTTCTTACCTCCATTAAAACATATAATAAGCCTGCTGCTCCCGTAATAAAGGGACGGAGCAGCAGGCTTCCGTGGTACCACCCTAATTGGCCAAAAAATGGCCCTCTCTACTAAGGTACGGGAACGCTTAACCGGAGGTCGCCAACCAGAAATGTTCGCCAAATACAAAAACTTCTCGCCCTTCAGGGACGAGAAGCTTTAACTTTTCGCGTTACCACCCTGGTTGGTCCATGGCAAAACACCATGGAACCCCCTCGGTAAGAGTACGGGAATAAGCATTCCGATACCCCCTCCCTTTTAACGCCGGGAGAATACGTCCAAGCCTACTTGCCGCACCTGGCGGTTTCAGCCGGCGTCTCCGGAGAGAACTTCAACAGGTCATATCCTGGGAGTGCTTCCAATCAGTGGCACTCCTTCCCTGGAGGACTGGTTCCGGTTTACTTTTCTCCTTCACAGACTTTAGGATATAAAATTATATTTATTATAACTCCTGGCAAAAAAAACTGCAAGGGCAAATGCATATTTTCCAAATATTATTAAAAGGGAACACCTTACCTTACAACTATATTGACCAGTTTACCCGGTACCGGTATTATTTTGATAATATTTTTGCCTTCAGTCATCATTAACACTTTGGGGTCCTTCATCACTATTTCCTGCATCTCCCCGGCCGTCAAACCGGCCGGAACCAGCATGCGGTCGCGCACTCTGCTGTTGACCTGTACAACTATGGTGATTTCATCTTCAACAATTGCCGCCGGGTCGTATGAAGGCCAGGCCTGCAGATGTACGCTTCCCTCGTGCCCGGTCGCTTCCCAGATTTCCTCGGTGATATGAGGGGCAAAAGGAGCCAGCAGGAGCAGCAGGGCCTCAACCGCCTCACGAAGTACAGCCTGGTCACGGTCCGTGTCTGGAACTTCTTTGAACTGGTACAGAGCGTTAACCAGTTCCATGATGGCGCTGACCGCGGTATTAAAGTTAAATCGGGTGCTTATATCCTCGGTTACTTTTTTGATGGTCTTATGGGTGATCCGCCTCATTTCCCGGTTTACGCCCACCGGGTTCCCAGAGGGCTTACCCGGTTTGTTTTTAAGTACTTCTTGTAAAGGCTCTACCAGGCGCCAGACCCGGCTTAAAAAGCGGAAGCAGCCTTCCACCCCCTGGTCACTCCACTCCAAGTCCCGCTCGGGGGGCGCGGCGAAGAGGATAAACATCCTGGCGGTATCCGCTCCATAACGTGCCACGATATCTTCCGGGCTTACCACGTTGCCCTTTGATTTGGACATTTTCGCCCCGTCCTTTAAAACCATACCCTGGGTAAGTAAATTGGTGAAGGGCTCAAGGTTGCTAATAAGTTTCAGGTCACAGAGCACCTTGGTAAAAAATCGCGAGTATAAAAGGTGCAGAATGGCGTGTTCCACCCCACCGATATACTGGTCGACTGGAAGCCAGTAGTTGACCTTGGCTTTGTCCCAGGGTCCGTCCGCTTCCCCTGGGCTTGTGTAGCGGTAGTAATACCAGGAAGAGCACATAAAGGTATCCATGGTGTCGGTTTCCCTTTTACCCGGACCACCGCAGCTCGGACAAACGGCATTCACAAATTCAGGGCATTCGGCCAGCGGTGAACGTCCGGTAGGTTTAAATTCGACTTCCATGGGCAGCAGTACCGGCAGCTCGCTTTCCGGCACCGGCACCGGCCCGCAGTGATCACAATAAATGATGGGTATGGGGGCGCCCCAGTAACGCTGGCGGGAAATAAGCCAGTCCCGCAACCGGTAAGTTACCCTGAACCTGCCCAGTCCTTTCTCTTCAAGGTAGCTGGTGATAGCCTTGATCGCCTCGTTGTTGGGCATGCCGTTAAAGCGGCCGGAATTCACCAGCAGGCCTTCTTCTTCGTAAGCTGATTCCATGGTATCCGGCTCCAATTCTATGCCGGGCGGCTGAATCACCACCCGGATCGGGAAATTATACTTCCTGGCAAATTCAAAGTCACGCTGGTCGTGGGCGGGAACACCCATAACGCAGCCGGTACCGTATTCCAGCAGGACATAGTTGGCGATCAGGATAGGTACCTTTTCCCTTGTCAGAGGGTTTACGCATGAGGCGCCAATGGGCAGTCCGATCTTCTCCACCTCATTAGAGGTACGGTCAATCTCGCTCAAATTTCGCACTTTGAGGACAAACTCCCGGATCTTCGACTCGGCCTTACTGCCGGCAATCAGTTTTTCCACCAGTGGGTGTTCCGGCGCCAGGACCATGTAGGTGACACCAAAAACCGTGTCCGGGCGGGTTGTGTATACCGTTATTGATTCTTGCGTGCCATCTATTTTAAAATCGATCTCCGCGCCCTCGCTCCGTCCGATCCAATTCTCCTGCATGATCTTAACTTTTTCAGGCCAGCCCTCCAAAAGGTCCATGTCCTTTAGCAGGCGGTCGGCATAATCGGTAATTTTAAAGAACCACTGGGCCAGTTCCCGCTTCTCAACCGTTGACTTGCAGCGCTCGCAGCCTCCGTTTACAACTTGCTCGTTGGCCAGGACCGTGGCGCAGTCCGGGCACCAGTTTACCGCCGAGAGCTTTTTATAGGCCAGGCCTTTATGGAAAAGCTGGAGAAAGAGCCACTCGGTCCAGCGGTAATATTCCGGGTCACAGGTGGCAAACTCTCTGTTCCAGTCATAGCTGATGCCCAATTGTTTTAACTGCTCGCGCATATTGCTGATGTTATCGATGGTCCACTGGGCCGGGTGAATCCCGCCGTGCTTGATGGCGGCGTTTTCCGCCGGCAGCCCGAAAGCGTCCCAGCCCATGGGGTGAAGCACATGAAAGCCCTGCATGGTTTTAAAGCGGGCTACAACGTCTCCTATAGAATAGTTCCTCACGTGACCCATGTGCAGTTTGCCTGATGGGTAGGGAAACATTTCCAGGCAGTAATACTTCGGCCGATCGGAAAAGTCCGATACTGCGTAAAGGTCATCTTGGGCCCAAAGTTCCTGCCATTTTTTCTCCACTTCACCATAATTATACTTTTCTTTCAATTTGGTTCCCCCTTGATTCCTCAGCCGCAAAAATATCTAACTATTCACATTCTAATATCTCACATCTAAACGGTATGTGCAAATTAAATTGGGACGTGAGTCGTGGGAAATGGGACGTGTGATTCAGGCATTCCTTTTTGGTCTTTTTTGACCCAAAAGTCTATCCCTTTATTCCTCACGTCCCACGTCCTGTACTCTACGTATTATACTAAACTTCCTTGCACTATGCTTATAGTTTCTCATGTCTTACATCTAAATACTTACGCTATAAATGAGACAGGAGAACCGTCCCCTTGTCTCACGCCATTTCCCACGTCTCACGTCTCAAATTAGGCCGTCTCAATCCTGGCCGCATCCTGCAGGCCCAGCATCTCAACAGCCATATCGCGCAGCTTGTATTTCTGAATCTTGCCGCTTGCCGTAATAGGATAATTCTCGACAAAAGCCACGTATCTGGGGATTTTGTAGCGGGCAATCTGTCCTTCACAGAACTTCTTCACATCTTCTTCCGTCAGCTCGCATCCTTTTTTTAACTGGATATAAGCCATAACTTCCTCGCCATACTTGACGCTGGGCACACCAACCACCTGTACGTCCTTGACGTCAGGGTGAGTATAGAGATACTCCTCAATCTCCCTGGGGTATATGTTTTCACCACCGCGGATGATCATATCCTTGAGGCGGCCGGTAATCTTCAGGTAGCCGTTATCGTCCACTGTCCCCAGGTCGCCGGTATGCAGCCAGCCTTCCTTGTCAATGGCGGAGGCAGTCGCTTCGGGCATTTTGTAGTATCCCTTCATGATGTTGTAGCCACGGGCGCATATTTCTCCCTGGATATGGCAGCCTACTTCTTTCCCCGTTTCCGGATCGACAATTTTCATTTCCACGTCAGGCAGTGTTCGTCCCACTGTGGAAACCCTCAATTCAAGCGGGTCGGCGGTTCTGGTATTGGTAATCCCCGGCGAGGACTCAGTCTGACCGTAAGTTATTACGATATCCTTAGCCCCCATCACACCAACTACCTTTTTCATGACTTCAATCGGACAGGGAGAGCCGGCCATGATCCCTGTGCGCAAAGAGGAGGTATCGAATTTCTCCTTCTCCTGAAGTTCCAGTTCCATGATAAACATGGTGGGCACACCGTGCACCCCGGTGCAACGCTCCTTCTCAATGGTCCACAACACCTGCCTGGGGTCGAAAGCCTCGACCGGAACCATGGTGGTCCCGTGCGTGACAGATGCCATCGTGCCCAGTACACAGCCGAAGCAGTGAAAAAACGGCACCGGGATGCACAGCCTGTCTTGCTCGGTAAATTTCATACAGTCGCCTATGCCGCGACCGTTTAAAATCAGGTTGCGGTGTGTGAGCATGACCCCTTTAGGGAAACCGGTAGTTCCCGAGGTGTACATCATGTTGATCACATCATCGTACTTTAGTGTGGCCATGCAGGCAGCCAGTTCCTCATCTGAGACTTCTTCACTCATTTTTATGACCTCGTCCCAGGTGAACATGCCCGGGAGTTTTTTCTGCCCGATCAGGATCACATTCTTTAAAAAAGGCAGCCTTTCCGATACCAGTTCGCCCGGCTGGGAATCACGCAGCTCCGGACAGAGTTCGTATACCATGCCTATATAATCGGATGTCTTGGTGCCCTCTATTAGAATCAGGGTTTTGGAGTCGGACTGCTTTAGCAGGTACTCAAGTTCAAATACTTTGTAACTGGTGTTGACAGTAACCAGCACGGCCCCCATCCTGGGGCTGCCGAACTGGGTGATCACCCACTCAGGCACATTGGTGGCCCAAATCGCGGTGCTGTCCCCTTTTTTAACACCCAGTTTCATTAATCCCTTGGCAATCTGGTTGCAGGCTTCCCGGAACTCTTTATAAGTGTACCTCAAGCCGCGGTCCGGGTAAACCAACGCTTCTGTGTCTGGATAGGTCTCAGTAATTTGGTCAACCAGCTCGCCCAATGTAATTCCGCCAAAATCAATTACACTCACATGTTCCCCTCCCAAAAAATAAATAAAACCTCTTCATCCCTTAAGGGACGAGAGGTTTAACCCGCGGTACCACCCTTTTTGGTAAAGATATGTCTTGGTGGAGCTGGCGGGGATTGAACCCGCGGCCTCTTCCATGCCAAGGAAGCGCGCTCCCACTGCGCCACAGCCCCATTTCTTTACCCTCTTACAGCGATAACGGCGCAACCCGGTCCGGAGTACTAAAACTTCCACCGGACAGCTCAAAGGCGAGTTTCGTCAGCCTGGCCCGCCGCCTCGCACCACCCGGCGGCTCTCTTCAGAGTTATGCTGCTTACTGCTCCTCATCATTGCCTTGACAACTAAACTGAGGTTTATTATAAGACATACGTTTTGATCTGTCAACATCGATAAAAACTATTTAATCCTAGATGTTTACCGGCACATCCACTACCGGGGCATCCCCCCACAAGCGTTCAAGATTATAAAACTGCCGCTCTGCATCCTGAAAGACATGGACAATAACATCACCGTAATCGAGCAATACCCAGTTGGCTTCCCGGAAACCCTCCCGGCGCAAGGCCAGCATCCCCGCTTCCTCCAGTTCATCCTGAACGTTTTCTGCAATCGCCCGAACCTGGGTGCTGGAAAACCCGCTGCAAATTATAAAATAGTCAGCTATTACGGTCACTTCACGGATATCAAGAACCGTGATGTTTGAAGCCTTTTTGTCTTTCGCAGCCTGCACAGCAATGTTTGTAATTGCCTGTGGACTTAATGACAAGGCCACTCCTCCTCAATTATATGTTTACTTAAGCTTATATTCTTCTTTTAAAGTAAAGTTCCTTCTAATCGAGCTTCACCTTATTTATTCCCCACGCGATAAGCTATCCCGTCCGCCAGGGCAACCAGGTCACCGCCTTCCTCCCTTACCTCAAGACGGTACAAACCAGTCTTTCTGGTCAGGTTTTCCTCGCGTGCCACAGCGGTTAGTAATGAGCCCTCGGAAGTCGCTTTTAGAAAACTTATGCTCACATTAAGCGCCAGCGCCAAAGAGCCGTGCGAGTTGCTGGCCGCGGCAAAAACGATATCCGCCAGGGCAAAAACCGCGCTACCGTGCGTAAGGCCGGCGCCGTTAAGCAATTCGGAAGTAACTCTCATGGTTGCGCGGGCATAACCCTGCTTGATCTCTAAAAGTGTGATGCCCAGGTAACGGGCAAAAGCATCTTTTTCTAAACGTTGCCGGCAATGTTCAATGTTATCGTTTATTTTCCTTCCCCCCGCTTCACGGCAGCGCTTTTTTCAGCTGCTGCCGGTAACAAAATACTTTTTCCTTTTAATAGAAATATTCGTCAGCGGTCTTTCGGTGTCCTTTTTTATATGTAATAAAATAACCCGTATAGGCCTTTTCTACACGGGTGTTTATAGAATATTATTCCATCACTGGCTGTTAATTGCCCTAACTGTTTTTCTGCACCTGCGTCAAGATTTAGATTTGTCTAAAGCTTCTATTATGAGATTTCGCCGCCCGCCCTATCTTCTCTCGCTTTAGCCTCATTTACGGTTATAACCCTTCCATTTAGTTCGGTACCGTTCATCGCAGCGATCATGGTATCCGCATCTTCATCCCGGACTTCTACGAAGCCAAATCCGCGGGAACGACCGGACTCACGATCAGTTATAACGCGGCTACTCAATACTTCACCGTGCGCTGAAAAAGCGTCGCCTAAATCCTCGGCCTTAGTAGCCCACGGGAGATTTCCAACATACAAGGTACGCGCCATTCACTAATCACCTCTTTCCCCAAAATACTTTTAATTTAATCTATTATTTACAGAAGGAAATTTCCTAATGCAATCTTAACCAGGCAAAGATTTTCCAGATTTCATGTCATGTAAAGATGGTTTTTTAAAACATATTCTTCAACAGATTCCGGCAGGAGGTACTTTATTGGCCTGCCCTCCCGTACCCTCTGTCTGATGTCGGTAGAAGAAATAGCAAGGGCCGGTACTTCCATACATAAAATATTTTGTTTTAAACTACCTGACAGTTGGTTCAGTTTATTTAACAACTCAGAAAAACGATAACCTGGCCGGGTAGCGGCCACAAAACAGCAAATTGTCAGCAGTTCTTCAAAGTCTTTCCAGGTCAGAATTTCCAGCAGGGCATCGGCGCCAGTGATGAAATAAATTTGAGCCTCCGGGTAAAGCTGCGTTAAAGCCCGAATTGTGTCAATAGTGTAGGAAGGACCGGGCCTGTCCACCTCCAGAGTCGAAGCCTCGAAAAACGGATTGGAAGCTACGGCCAGGCAGGTCATGGTGTAGCGGTCCCATGGTTCGGTGATAATGTAGACCGGCTTATGGGGGGGGCTCCCCGCCGGTACAAAAATAACCTTCTCCAGACCAAGCGCGTGTCTTGCTCCTTCGGCCGCAACCAGATGCCCATAGTGAATAGGATCAAAGGTCCCACCCATAATTCCAAGGCGATATTCTTTTCTTGTCTCGTTATTCATAGATCAAGCACAAGATTATTCCTGTGCACTACCTCATCATAGTCTTTATAGCCCAGTACACGTGCGATATCTCTGGTCTGCGCTCCTTTGATCAGGTCAATCTCGGCCGAAGAATAATTGGTTATACCTCTGCCGATTTCCCGGTCGTCCGGGCCGGTAATACTCACCGTATTGCCCATCTCAAAGGTTCCTTCGAGTCCCGTGACACCTGAAGGCAGCAGGCTTTTGCCCTGTCTGACCAGCGCCGTGGCGGCGCCTTCGTCAACGAATATTTTTCCGCATACCGCCGAGCTGTAGGCGATCCACTGCTTTTTGTTTTCCAGTTTATTGGCTAAAGGCCAGAAAACTGTACCAACCTGTTCACCGGCTACAATCCGCCGGATGATATCCTTTTCGCCCGAGCGGGCTAAGACCGTATGAACTCCAGAGTGGGCGGCTATCTTTGCCGCCTGCAATTTTGTGGTCATCCCGCCTGTTCCCATCTTGCTCCCTGCCCCGCCGGCAAGTGATTCAATTTCGTGGTTTATTTCTTTTACTTCCTGAATCAGGCGGGCACTGGGGTCTTTGCGCGGGTCTGCTGTATAGAGCCCATCAATATCGGAAAGTAGAATCAGCAGTTCCGCGTCCACAAGGCTTGCTACCAGCGCTGAGAGGGTATCATTCTCACCAAGTTTGATTTCATCAACAGCCACAGTGTCGTTCTCATTAATTACCGGTATAACCCCGAACTGAAGCAGCGCGTGCAGCGCATTTCTGGCGTTCAAGAAACGGCGCCGGTCTGAAAAGTCCTCCCTGGTAAGCAGAACCTGACCCGAGATTACCCCGTACTCTGAAAAAAACTTTTCATAAATGTGCATCAGAATACCCTGGCCTACCGCGGCGGCAGCCTGTTTTCCCGGGATGGTCCTGGGCTGTGATGCCAGTCCCAGCCTACCGACGCCCGTACCAATGGCGCCGGAAGTAACCAGGAGCACTTCCTGGCCCTGGTTAGACAGGTCGGTCAACTGCCTTACCAGACTTTCAATCTGAAAAAGGTTAAGTTTACCTGTCGCATGGGCCACCGAACTGGTCCCAACTTTTACTACGACTCTTTTTATGGAATTAAATCGTCTTTTTTCGCTCATATGCCAACACCTGAAAAAATTGACCTGGGAAAATTATATCATACCTGTTTGTTCTAAATCAAAGTAGACCTGCGCCTGTATGATCGGTTCAGCGCCAGGGAACCGTATTGTGCCGCCTGGAGGTGAAAGATTCGCCGGCTATTCCGCGTATTCAAACTCGAAATTACCGATTTTAACCGTATCCCCTTCTTTTATGCCGGCAGCCTTCAAATCATCCTCAATTCCCATGCGCTTTATGATCCACTGCAGCCGCTCCACCGCTTCATCATTCTCCATGTCAGTCATCGCCACATGCCGTTCGATTTCTTTCCCTTTAACAAAAAAGATTCCTTCCTGCCGGAATACGTTAAAGCGCGGCTGGACCCGGTGCACCACTGGCTCAGAATGCTCCAACAGGGCCGGCGTTTCAAGGGTCAGTTCCGCCAGGAGTGCGGCCACCCTGAACACAAGGGGTTCGAGGCCGCTGCCGGCTACTGCTGAAACAGGAAAGATTTCGTATTCTCCCCCGTAAGCTTCCTTTACCCGACGCAGGTTCTCATCCGCCCCGGGCAAATCCATTTTGTTGGCCGCTATTACCTGGGGCTTGGCTCCAATAACAGGATTATACAAAAGCAGTTCCCGGTTGGTCGCCAGGAAGTCTTCCACCGGGTCCCGGCCTTCACTGCCCGAGACATCCAGGACATGAACCAACAGGCGGGTTCGCTCCACGTGGCGCAAAAATTCATGGCCCAGACCCGCGCCGGCATGGGCGCCCTCGATCAGGCCGGGTATATCTGCCATGACAAAACTCTGCCCTTCCTCAACCCTTACCACTCCGAGGTTCGGGGCAATGGTAGTGAAATGGTAATTGGCAATTTTCGGTTTGGCCGCTGATACCTTTGATATTAAAGTCGATTTACCAGCGTTGGGAAAGCCAATCAGACCAACGTCGGCCAGAAGCTTAAGTTCCAGATCAAGCCATCGTTCTTCTCCCGGCTCACCTTTCTCAGCCAGCCTGGGCGCCTTCCGGTAGGGGGTGGCGAAATGAGCGTTGCCCCTGCCGCCACGCCCTCCTTTGGCCACCACTGCCTCCTGATCATGTTCTACCAGGTCGGCCAGCAGTTCCCCTGTATCAGCGTCCTTGATCAGAGTGCCTACCGGCAGTCGTACGACCATGTCTTCGCCTGAGGCGCCGTGCATATTTTTGCCTTCACCGTGCCGGCCACGATCCGCTTTATACTGACGCTTGTAGCGAAAATCAACCAGCGTGCGCAGACCCTCATCGGCCCGAAAGACTACATCCCCGCCCCGTCCGGCGTCGCCTCCCCAGGGACCGCCCTCCGGGACGTACTTTTCCCTGCGCATGGCAATGCAGCCGTTGCCGCCGTCACCGCCCTTGACAAAAATTTTGGCTTTATCAAAAAAAATAAGGATCACCTGCCTGTTAATTTAGAAGTCAGAAGTCGGAGAAAGAATTGACTGCTGTATTCTTATTAAAGATAGTTTAACCAATTTTTGTTTTCCTGCGTGGCAGGATAAAAAATATTTCCACACCTCCGTCTTTAACCGCCACTTTGGCCTGGCCGCCATACTGGGCCAGCAGTTCCCCTGCCTGAGCAAGACTTTGCTCAAACCTGGCCTGGTCTGATATCTGGGGAAACTGGCTAAAAACCCTGCAGGTGTATTTATTATCACTTTGTGCGAATAAAACCTTAAGTATTTTGTCCTTTATATCAGGAGACGACAAAACTTCAAAAAAACTGCTAAAGCATTTCTCCAGGGCCACGCCCAGCACTGATCCCGGCACCGCGCAATCCGCCAGGCTGGAATCAACCGCAACATCTATCATTATTTGATACTTTGACGCTTCATTAAGACCCGTCAAAAGAGCGGCGGTCACCTCCGGATTTTTAATCTGGGATGTTTTACTCAACACCGCCATCTCTCTGCTGACTTCTTTTATATACTCGTGTGCCTGTTCAAACTTATTCAACTGCAAAAAGCCGGAAATAACCTGGAGGTGATTTAAAAAATCATGCCTCTGTACCTGAATAACCTCCAGCAATTTTTCCAAATCCATAGAAATCTAATCACCTCCCATTTGCCAGTCGCTTCCAAACATTCGACAAAACAAACTTTTATCCCTTTAAAACACAAAACATCCACACCTAAATTTAAACTGACAACCATCTGTCAGCTTCCGGGAAGATCAAAAAAGCGGCCTAAGTCAGACCGCTTTCTTTCTTAATGTTATTTTTTTTACAGTACAACCGCCAGATCAGGAACTATACTGACCATTTTCTTGTCACGACCGGACCTCTCAAATCTGACCACCCCGTCGATCTTGGCAAAGAGGGTGTCGTCGCCGCCTATACCAACATTGCTACCTGGATGGATCTTGGTGCCGCGCTGCCGGACAAGAATACTTCCGCCCAATACAAACTGGCCGTCCCCTCTCTTAACACCAAGCATTTTTGGTTTTGAGTCACGACCGTTGCGTGAACTGCCTACACCTTTCTTATGTGCCAAAGTAAGTCACCTCTCTAATCTAATTAGAATTATCGGTTCAAACTTCAATTGCGTCAACGGTAACCTGGGTAAATGGCTGTCTGTGGCCTTGCTTGCGGCGGTAGTTCTTTTTGGCTTTATACTTATAGACAATAATCTTTTTGCCCCTGCCTTGCTGGAGCACTTTCAAAATCACTTTAACCCCTTCCAGCAGAGGAGTGCCTACCCGCAATTCCTCCCCACTTGCCACAGCCAGGACCTTGTTCACTTCTACCTTTTCACCTGCTTCAGCGGGCAACTTATCCACTTTCAAAGTGTCACCCACCTGAACACGATATTGTTTGCCGCCTGTTTCAATAATTGCGTACAATGATCTCACCCCCATAGATTTGGGACTCGCCGGCAACAGGTGGGGTTTATACTCCAAACCCTCTTTATAAACCAGTTCCGCGCGGTGTCGGAAAAGGTGCGCAAGCACCTACAATACAACATTTTAAACAAAAACGTCTATTTTGTCAAGAACAATAAATATATATCAGGTTGTAGACAAATTCGTCCATGGTGTTGAAACCGCCTGGCTCCTCTACTTCGCGTCTAGTAAACTACCAGCTCGCTTCGGGCGAAATTGGACCGCCTTCAACTCGCCGTCCTGGCTCGATGAAGGCTTGAGCGGACATCCTGTCCGCTCATCCAATTTTGCATCCTCAGCTTCGCTTAGTTTACTAACGACGCTCCGTAACGGAGCAGCTTGTTTCAACACCATGGACTTACGTTATTTAGATTTGTCGACAGTCTGAAATATATATTTGTTTTTTTACTAAGTCCTGACCGGGCGGGCTTTGGCGTAAGTGCGGTAGACTTTGCTCACCTCTACCGGAATGATCTCTCCCACCAGGGCGCCCGCTCCTTCTATATCCAGAATAAAGCCGTTTACCCTGGCAATGCCGTCGTGGTAATTGGTAACATGGGGCTCTTCCACCCTTACCTCCAGCACCTCACCAGCTTTCACCGGGAGTGTATTAGCATGGATTTCCTCGTTATCCTGGAGCGGCCGGATGGTGATTGACTCGATATGGTGGCTGGTTGATCCCCGGATATAGAGGCTCTTACCTGTTTTGCTCTCCAGGTCGCGCAAACTTGCCCCCCCACTGCCAATAAGCCGCGCCGCCACCACCGGGTTGGCTTCCACCAGGATGGTCTGGGCGGTAGTCTGACGGGCTATATTGTATATTTGATTTTTGTAATTAATACCCAGTGTTTCTTCTGAAAGCACCTTTCCCCTGCCATCACAGTAGGGGCAGGGCTTCTGAAGCACCTCGGACAAGCTTGGGCGCACCTTTTTCCTGGTCATCTCAACCAGACCCAATTGGGTGATACCCAGGATATTGGTTTTTGTTTTATCTTTTCTAATCTCTTCCTCCAGCGCCTGGAGCACTTCATTGCGGTGGGCTTCCTGGGACATATCAATAAAATCTACAATGACGATCCCGCCAATTTTACGCAGTCGCAGCTGGCGGGCAATTTCGCTGACCGCCTCAAGGTTGGTCTTGAGCACCGTGTCTTCCAGGTTAGTGGTCCCAACATACTTGCCGGTATTCACATCTATAGCCGTAAGAGCCTCACACTGATCGATGACCAGGTAGCCGCCGCATTTCAACCATACTTTTTGCTTGAGCGCCTTTTCTATTTCCTGCTCGATACCGTATTCCGTAAAGATATTCTCCCGCTCATCTAAAGACACTTTCAGCTTCAAGCGGGGATCAGAGATATCAACAAGCTCCAATACCTTTTCATATTCGTAACGCGAGTCCAAAATCAAGCGGTCGACATCCTCGGTAAAAACATCCCGCAAAATTCGCTGAACCAGTTCCAGGTCGCGGTGCACCACGTTTGGCACCGTACCGTGGGCTGACCTGCTTAAAATTTTGCGCCATAATTTTGTCAACAAAGCAATGTCCTGGCGCAGTTCTTCTTCCTCGACGCCTTCCGCCACAGTACGGACAATTGCGCCCATGCCCTCTGGTTTAACCCTGTTAGCTAGATCCTTT
>JBAZQW010000228.1:0-3865 GCA_041645005.1 Desulfotomaculaceae bacterium
CTGCGACAGGAAAGACTCCAATGGCTTGCTAAATACGAAGGCCTGAAAGAGGAAATAATACAGGCTATAAAGTAGAATTTTTGTGAAGCCCTGTTCAGCGTGAACAGGGTTATTTTTTTATAATTACTTAGCCACAGGCTGTGATCTTGTTTTTTTTAGCTGCGGCAGGATCATGAGTGTTGAAAGTTGAATTGTTTTGTTGAAAAGGAGGGTGATTTATGAGAAACAAAAAGTATTTATTTTTTATGCTGGTCCTGATCTTAATTCTTTTTACCGGTTGCAATGCTAAAAAAGAGGATAAAATGAAGATTGGGTTGCTGCCTATTTCTGATTCCCTGCCTTTCTATGTAGCGGCGGAAAAGGGATATTTTCAGTCTGAGGGTGTTAATGTAGAACTGATTCGTTTCGAAAGCGCGGTTGAGAGGGACAGCGCTATTGGGGCTGGTGAAATTGACGGGGCTGTGGGGGATATCCTGGCGGTAGCGGCCCTGAACAACAGCGGAGCACCGGCAAAGATAGTGTCAATGAGTCTTGGCGAAACCGGAAAGGAAGGCAGATTCGCCATTTTGTCTTCACCCAACTCCGGCATTACTAAACCGGAGCAGCTAAAAAACGTACCCGTGGCCATCTCAACCAACTCGATCATTGAATACACGACAGACAACCTTCTGGCGGAGCAGGGCTTAAAGCCGGAAGAAATAAAAAAGGAAGCCATACCGAAAATCCCGGTGCGTTTTAATCTCCTTCTGGAAGACAAGATCAAAGCCGCCTGTTTACCTGATCCTATGGCTGCTATGGCCGAAAACAAAGGGGCCAGGCTGGTGATTGACGATACTTCATCGAACCTGTCGCAAACTGTAATATTTTACCGGACAGGGTATATCGACGCCAGCAGCCAGTCCATCACGAAATGTCTCAAAGCCTACGCCAGGGCTGCCAGTGAGATTAATGAAAACCCGTCTGCCTACCTGGACTTACTGGTGGATAAAGCCGGGGTGCCGAGGGAAGCATTAAATGTATTCACGATGGATCACTATCCTTCGCCCCAGTTGCCCCAAAAAGATCAGGTGGAAAAGGTTGTTCAATGGATGTTTGAGAAGAATCTCATAAAAACACAATTCAGCTATGAGGATCTGACCAGGGCAGATCTTATCCCTGCCAAATAAAATGCTAAAAATAGAAGATCTTGAAGTAACATATCAAAGCAAAAATTCCTTTCTGGCCCTCTGCGGAGTGAGTTTCATTCTGGAAAAGGGCCACACCTGTGCTATCATAGGGCCTTCCGGTTGCGGCAAAAGCACGCTTTTATACGTGCTCGCTGGTTTATTGGAACATACCGGCGGGCAGGTGCTGATAAGCGGTGAAACGGTTCGCCCCAAAAGAAGGGAGACCGCTTTAATCCTCCAGGATTACGGCCTTTTGCCATGGAAGACAGCACTTGAGAATACTTCCCTGGGCCTCGAGATAAGGGGTGTTTCCCGCCAGGAAAAACGTGCTCTTGTTGAAGAAGCGATGAAAGAACTGGGTATCTGGGAGTTCAGGGACAATTACCCGGCGCAATTGAGCGGCGGCCAGCGCCAGCGGGTGGCCATCGCCCGCTCACTCACTCTAAAGCCGGATCTGTTTCTAATGGACGAACCTTTTTCTTCTCTGGACGCGTTAACCAGGGAAGGTCTCCAGAACACCCTGCTTGAGTTCTGGCAGAAAAGACGTTCAACCATGGTGCTGGTGACCCACAATATAGAAGAAGCTGTATTCCTAGGCCAACGGATATTGATATTTTCCGGCAGTCCCGGCAGGATCCTGCATGTTATTGAAAACGGGGAGATGGGAGAACAGGATTACCGCAACAAACAACTATTCTACCAGCGCTGTTCCAGGGTGCGCGAAATTATTGAGAGGGGAGTATGAAGTGCCGCTGAATAAGATTAAAAAAACATTAATAGATTACTCCATTGCGGTATTGATCCTCCTGGTGCTCTGGGAAACTGCCTCCCTCTGGCTAAATAAGACTTATCTTCCCGGCCCTTATCTTTCCTTCCTGACATTCGTACATGAACTCGGCAGAAACCTTGGTTCTCATCTCCTGGTCAGCACCGGCAGGGTTGTGATCAGCCTGGTTACCGCTCTGGTTCCGGCAGTTTTACTGGGGATGATCCTGGGCCGCGTTGAAAAATATGATCGCATAGCCGCTCCGCTCATATATTTGACTTACCCGGTGCCAAAAATTATTTTTCTGCCACTTGTGATTACATTGATGGGGCTGGGCAATCTTTCTAAAATATTTTTGATCTGGATCATAGTTTTCTTTCAGATCCTGGTAACAGCCAGGGATGCGGCACGACAGGTCAATAAAAGCATGGTCGACTCGGTGCTTTCGTTAGGAGCCGGTGAAATGCAAATCTACAGGCATGTCATTTTCCCTTCCTGCCTGCCCAAAATACTTACCGCTCTTCGCATCAGCCTGGGAACAGCTATCGCCGTACTGTTTTTTTCTGAAACAGTTGCCAACCTGGGAGGATACGGTGGAATCGGTTATTATGTAATGGAAGCTTGGGCCAGACTTGAATGGAACGTGATGTTCGCCGGGATTATAGCGATGGGTGTCATGGGCTTTGTGCTATACATCTTCTTAGACTGGCTGGAGAAAAAAATCTGCCCGTGGGAGTTCCTGTGAGAAAAGGGAGGATGCAGCTTTTGCGCAGCGGCATGTTGTTTGATTTTGACGATACTCTGGTGGAGACAACGATATATTTTAACCAGGCCAAAGACAGTTTTGCCGGGATAATGTCGAATTTGGGCTTCCCGGTAACTGAAGCTTTGGCAACACTAAACAGGTTTGATATAAGGAATGTTAAGCTTTATGGAGGTTTTTTTAAGGAATGTTTCCCGCGCGCTTTGGGAGAAACATACGAATATTACTGCCAGGCTTGCGGGAGGGAGATCAACCAAACTCTCAAAAAAGAGATTGAAGAACTGGGCTGGTTGGTTTTCAGCCAGCCGGTTGAGCCGGTAAAAAACGCGACAGGTGTACTGGAAAAGCTTGCCGGAAGGCTCCCGCTGTATCTTGCCACGAGAGGAGATCCAGATGTGCAGCAGGATCGGATCGATCAAAGCGGATTAGCACACTGGTTTAATAAAATATATATTTTAGCTGAAAAAAATGAAAAAGCTTATCGCAGGATTGCTTCTGAACAGCAGCTTTCCCCCCCGGTCTCCTGGGTGGTTGGCAATAGTATGAGATCTGACGTAAATCCTGCTCTAAGGGCTGGTTTTAAAAGTATTTATGTTCACCATCCTCATACCTGGGACTATGAGGATGAATTGCCGGTTGGCGGACATATCAGTGTTGATAGTATAATGGACATATTGTGGGTGTTGGGGCAAGGTGTTCAACTAGTGGACAAAGTTCCTGCGTTACCATAAAATAATAAGAGGATGTACGGAGGAGTTTTTGTCCTGTGACAACATTTGTAAACGGCAAGATAATCAAATGTGACCAAAAAGTCAACATTACAGCCACCTTCGGGTCTGACCTGGTACTCGAAGGTTTTACTTCTGTCCCGAACATTTTGCTGAAGATGTACAGGCGGATAGGCATATCGGATTTTCAAATGATGATTTTAATTAATTTAATCAGGTTCAGAGTGGAAGACAGGGATTACTACCCGGCGCCGGAAGCAATCGCGCAATATATGGAATCCACCTCAGCCAGTATAAAGAATGAACTCGCCGACCTGCAGGGGAAAGAAATTATTGCTGTGAGTGAGTATTACGACAATGAAAAGAATGTGGTTTTCAAAGGGTATGACTTTGAACCGCTGTTTTTAAAAGTCTCAGATGTTTGGGCCGCTATTAGAGCAAA
>JBAZQW010000229.1:0-3864 GCA_041645005.1 Desulfotomaculaceae bacterium
TCCGGGCTCCACCTTTTCCCTGCCGGTGTGAGCCGCAAGAATCTTTTCCGTGATGGTCATCGGCATCTTAAATCAACTCCTAGTTTAAATCGCAGTTTATTGTGCGGATTATTTGGGACGTGGGACGTGGGACGTGAGAAATGGGACGTGGGACTGATAGATAGCCTTATGGGTTAAAAGACCACAAAGGAATGTAAGCATGTACCTACGTCCGCCGTCTGATGACCAAAATTGTAGGTTCGATTTCAATCGAACAATCGTCCTTAATGACCCGGATGGAATGCAGGATATACCCACGTCTCACGTCTCAAGTCCCACATCATCCTCTGTGTGCAGTGAAGCCCAGATAAGTTTGTTCACCGCGTTCACATAGGCTTTGGCGCTGGCTTCCAGGACATCCGTGCTGATACCCCTGCCCATAAACACCTTGTTACCGTCGGTGGTGATTTTCAGATTAACGTCCCCGATGGCGTCCTTGCCGGCGGTGACGGCGTTAATGCCCCAGTTGATCATGGTGCAGTTGATCCCGGTGATCTTATCCACCGCCTTGCAGATAGCGTCCACCGGCCCGTTGCCGCAGGCCGCCTCCTCTGAAAGCTGCCCGTCCCGCCTTAAACCCACAGTGGCGGTCGGCACCACCGCAGTACCGCTGGAGATATGCAAATAGTCCAGGGAAAAGGCGTGCGGCAGGCGGCTCATTTCTTCCTCAATAATCGCCTCGATATCCTCGGTGGTAATATTCATCTTTTTATCGGATAGCTTTTTAAAGCTGTTGAAAGCGCTGTTAAGTTCTTCCTTGGAAAGAACGTAGCCCATGCTTTCCAGCCGCTGGCGGAAAGCGTGCCGGCCAGAATGCTTGCCCAGCACCAGGTTGCTTTTGCTGATCCCAATCATGGCCGGGTTCATGATCTCATAGGTGGTGCGGTCTTTCAGCATGCCGTCCTGGTGAATACCAGCCTCGTGGGCGAAAGCGTTATCTCCCACTATGGCCTTGTTGGCCTGAACTTTCATCCCCGTCAGGGTGCTCACCAGCCTGCTGGTCCTGTATATTTCCTCCGTGCGGGCCCTGGTGAAAACTCCGAACTGGTCCTTGCGGGTGTGCAGGGCCATGATCACTTCCTCAACGGCGGCGTTGCCGGCCCGCTCTCCGATGCCGTTGATAGCGCCTTCCACCTGACGGGCACCGTTTAACACGGCGGCCAGTGAGTTGGCTACGGCCATGCCGAGGTCGTTATGGCAGTGTATGCTGACAATAACTTTTTCTATTCCCGCCACACTGTGGCAAATATCATTAATCAGCTTCCCCCACTCTAAAGGGAGCGAGTAACCCACGGTATCAGGTATATTAACAACGGTGGCCCCGGCTTCAATGGCCGCGGCAAGCACCTGGCATAAAAAGCCGAAGTCTGACCTGGAGGCGTCCTCGGCTGAAAACTCCACGTCGCTGGTATAGGCTTTGGCGTGCTTAACCGCCGCCACGGTCGCTTCCAGAACCTGTTCCCTGGTCATGCGCAGCTTGTGTTTGAGGTGAATGTCCGATGTGGCGATAAAAGTGTGAATCCTGGCCTGCTCGGCGCCGCGCACCGCTTCCCAGGCCCGGTCAATATCAAGAAAGTTAGCCCTGGAAAGACCGGCCACAGTCACGCCCTTCACCTCACGGGCAATAGCGCTGACGGACTCAAAATCACCGGGGGAAGAGATCGGATAGCCGGCCTCGATAATGTCAACTCCCAATCTGGCCAGCTGTTTGGCGATCTGGACCTTTTCGGCCACATTCAGACTCACACCGGGCGACTGCTCCCCGTCTCTCAGGGTGGTGTCAAATATATAAACTCGCTGGCTCATAAATCCTCCAATCTTCTCAGGACTCTAATAAACAGCCTCGTTTATGTTGGTCCCATCCAAAACCATCGGCAGCACGTTTTCTTCGCGGTCAACTATACAATTTACCAGTACAGGCGCCGGTGAGGTCAGCACCTCCGGCAGCAATTCTTCGAGCTGCCGCGCTGTTTCAACAGTGTACCCCTCCATCCCGTAGAGGCGCCCGAGTGCGGCAAAATCCGGGTTGAATTGAAAATCTACCGCGATGTACCTCTTCTGGCAGTAAAACTCCTGCAACTGGCGGACCATGCCCAGCCGCTGGTTGTTTAAGACAAATATTTTCAGCGGCAGCTTCTGCTCCGCGGCGGTACCCAACTCCTGCATGGTCATCTGAATCCCCCCGTCACCAACTACCAGAATAACCGTCCTGTCGGGCGCGCCCAATTTGGCGCCGATAGCGGCGGGCAGGCAAAAGCCCATAGCCCCGAGGCCTCCGGAGGCTAAAAAGCAGCGGGGTTCTTTGAAGCGCATGTACTGGGCCGCCCACATCTGGTGCTGGCCCACATCTGTAACTACAATTGCAGTGTCATCTTTATGTTCGTTAAGCTTTTCGACCACAAATTGCGGCTTCAGGCCACCGTTCTGGTCGTAGCGCAGTGGTAATTCCTCTTTCAGCTGCCGGATCCTGGCCAGCCACTGAGAGTTCTCCTTCTTTTCCAGTTGAGGCAAAAGCGCGCCCAGGACATTTTTGACGTCGCCCACAATGGGCAGCTGAATCCGTACGTTTTTGCCGATCTCAGCAGGGTCAATGTCTATGTGAATTATTTTGGCGGTGGGCGCGAACCCACTGATCCTGGAAACAACCCTGTCATCAAAACGGGCGCCGACTGCTATCAGGCAGTCGCTTTCCGTAACCGCCTGATTGGCGTACCTGGTGCCGTGCAGCCCCAGCATACCCAGGAAAAGCGGGTGGTCGCCGGGAAAACAGCCCAGTCCCATCAGCGTATGGGTCACCGGGGCGGCTATCGTTTCCGCCAGTTGCAGCAGTTCCGGCGCCGCGTTGGCGATGCGGATACCCCCACCCGCGTAAATAACCGGCCGTTCGGACTCCATGATGATCCTGGCGGCCTGCTGCACCATGGAGGGATGCCCCTTATAAGTGGGCTTGTACCCGGGCAGAACTACCGTCTTGGGATATTTAAACTTGATTTTTTCCATCGCGACATCCTTGGGCAGGTCGATTAAGACCGGACCGGGACGGCCGGTGGAAGCAAGGTGAAACGCTTTTTTTACAATTACAGGCAGCTGGTTGGGGTCTTTTACCAGAAAGTTGTGCTTGGTGATCGGTATCGTGATACCAGTGATATCAACTTCCTGAAAAGCGTCGGTACCCACCATCCCGGTTGACACCTGGCCTGTTATAACCACCATCGGCACCGAATCCATATAAGCGTTGGCAATGCCTGTAATCAGGTTGGTGGCGCCCGGTCCCGATGTGGCCAGGCAGACCCCGACCTTCCCGGTTACCCGGGCATAGCCGTCGGCGGCATGGGCAGCGCCCTGTTCATGCCGGACCAGGACGTGCTTGATGGTGGTATTGTTCAGGGCATCATATACGGGTAGGATCGCCCCGCCCGGATACCCGAAAACCAGTTCAACGTTTTCCTGCTCTAAACAACGGATCAGGGCTTCCGCAACAGTGATTTCCAAAGCATATTCCCCCAATATTGGATGTGAGACGTGGGTAGCCAGGTATTCCTCACGGGCAAAAACCATTTAGAAATTGATCGTGAGCAGGTATACCTGGTAAGTGTATAATTGGGCGTCTTAACTGTGGGTTCGGATTCATCCGAACACTTTTGTGCGACTAAAGTCGCACCTACATGCTTCTCACGTCCCATTTCTCACGTCTCACGTCTCAATTCTCACGTCCCATTTCCGACGTCTATTTCTTCAGCCAGGGCATCATTTTGCGCAGTTCCGCGCCTACTTTTTCAATTAAAGTTTCTTTTTCCCGCTTGGCTATGGCGTTGTATACCGGGC
>JBAZQW010000008.1:0-22196 GCA_041645005.1 Desulfotomaculaceae bacterium
TATAAGGAGTATGAAAAAGAAACACGCGGCCAGCCGCCCTTTCACCCGGCCTTAATGACCAAGATACTGTTTTATGCCTACTCTCGCGGCATATTCTCCTCACGAAAGATCGCTTCCCGGCTTTATGAGGAGGTGGCATTTAACCTCAAGTTTCTGAAACGCAAAACGGACGCATATATCCCGGCAGAGAAAATTAAACACAACCAAAAACCTGAGCCGGCACCCAGGGGCAGAATTCCGGTGGATTTACCACTGCCCGACCTCATGAAACGGAAACTACGGACCAAAGCTGGATGGGCAAAGTATGCTTTGAGGAAACAAGTTGTTGAACCCGTATTCGGCCAGATAAAAGAGATCCGTGGATTTCGAAGATTCCTGCTTCGTGGGTTGGATTTGGTTCGTGGCGAGTGGTTACTACTCTGCCTAACTCACAACATATTGAAGTTGTTTAGAAACAGGGACAAGGTTGTATTTGCCAAATAACAGATATAAGCCCTTTCTTTTTGGCTTTCCTAATAAAACTAGGCAAGCTAATTGCTTCTCCTGCTATTTTTTGAAATCTAATTCATAGACAGGCTCCTAGGATATATTCAATCTTCCAGGTTTAAAATACGATTTTTTTGATTTTTTAATATTCATCTCTTATAATAAAATGTACTGGTAACTTAAAAGCGTGTAATATATACTTTTTAAGGAAATTTAAACACATTTAAAATGCAAAGGTGATGATTTTTTGTTAAGGAAAGCAATTTATGTATTTGTTATTTTGTCTCTTATAAGCTTTTCAGTTTTTATTTACCACAGAGCAACCTATAAATTACCTTTTTCAAACAATAGTGAAATGATAGGGGTCAAAGGGAAAAAGGCTATTATCCGATTGGAAGACGTGAGCGTTGGAGTTTATGATACCGAGGATAAGTTGGGTAAACTTAGGGCTATCGCAAAATATCTGAATAAACAAGGCGTACCCTTTCAAGTATCAGTGATACCGGCCTACAAGGACCCCAAAAATAACGTTGAAATAAGTATCGAAGACACTGATAACCCACAGGTGCGCGCCTTTATCGAGACCATTAAATATATGCGTGAAATGGGAGGAATTATCGGCCTTCACGGCCATACCCACCAGTACCTCTCAGAAGTTACAGGTTTTGGTTTCGAATTCATGGATAAGTGGCCGTCACCATATGCCTTACCAGGTTACGCCGAGCAAAGAGTCAAAAAGGCACTTAATTTGATGGAAGAGGCAGGTATCCCGGTTGACTACTGGGAAACCCCCCACTATACCGCCTCCCTTGACCAGTACAAAGTCCTGGGAAATTATTTCGGTCTTTTGTATGAACCCAACCCAAGAGAAAAGTCTCTCAAGAACATGAGTTCCTGGGATAGTATGGGGTCCGACAGCCAGAATATCATTTTTATCCCTACCCCTCTTCAAGATGTTACCGGGGAAAAAGATGTTAACAAGATTCTCAGTCAGTTGGATAATAATGATCCGGCGTTACTGGCCAGTTTCTTTTATCACCCCTTTCAGGAATTTAAGTACATGTACAAGATGCTGACACCCCAGGGAAAGGAGTTTTACGTGCACGAAACGGATTCTTATCTGCACAAATTGGTAAATGGTTTTAAAGAAAGGGGTTACGAGTTTGTTACAATTTACGACCTGATTGGTTTTATGCCTGCACAGCGCTTAACTGACTTCCCTCCCGCCACAGGCAAGATCTTGCTAACCGGTGACTTCGACGGAGACCACCGGTCGGACATTCTAAGCGGAGACACTACTGCAGGCCGCTGGCTGGTGGTTAGGAGTCAGATTGACCGTGCCATACCCAGGAATAATCCGGATTCATTAAGCCCGCCCGAGGAGTGGCTTAATAATTGGGGGCAAGGTGAATCAAAGGAGTTCTCTGCAGGTGACTTTAACGGTGATGGAAAGAAAGATCTGGTCTCCTGGGACAAAAATACCGGAGAGATCCAGGTTGCTTTGAGTGACGGCAGCAAATTCGTTTCTCAGCAAGCGTTATGGGGAACTTTCACTGCTCCTGCAGGAGCGAATGTTAAGCTGATGGCTGGAGACTTCAACGGCAATAAAAAAGAGGATCTTTTATTCTGGGTTCAGGGTGAGAACACTGTTTATGTGTTGACAAACAACGGGAACAGCTTTTCTGAACCCAAGCTATGGCTGGAAAACTTGCCAGGCGCTGGTGACCTTATAGCTGTCCCCGGGGATTTTAACGGAGATGGCAAGAAAGACCTGGCCATAATTGACAGGGCGACAGGCAATGTCCAAGTTGCCTTAAGCAACGGTATAAAGTTTTTATCTCCCAAGGGTTCAGGAGACCAGATCTGGATTAAGAACTTTGCTTCCGGAAGCGGTTGGCAGGTGCTGGCAGGGGATTATGACGGGAAAGGTGCAGACGACCTTATAGCATACGACAATGTCAATGGTAAGTGGGAATTTGCGCGTTCGACCGGAAAAGAATTTTTGCCTGAAAACTGGCCTGTTTCCTGGGGAAAAGATGATAGGGCGTGCTTGATTGTTGGAGATTTTAACAGTGACGGTAAATCAGACCTGGCTGTCAAGCGAGACTTCGGCAAAAAGACTGTCCTGGACTTTGCTTTATCAGTAGTGAATAAATAGTATTAGTGCAAGGTGATTTTTAATGCTGCATATATACGGAGTTGATGCGCTTTATCCAGATTCCGGGCAAGATTATTATTTCACAAAAAAGACCGCACAGCCTTTGAAGAATACTTAATGCAGCAAACAAATAATGGATTCAACCTATGTACTGGGAGCCGGAGCAGTGCAGGACACATATACCTACCTTAGTACGCCTGGCCATCAGCAAACTGCTGAAAACGATTAGCAAGCGAGTAGATATAAACACCCTGCTTTCAAACCTACTAAACTTAGACTACAACACCAGAGCCAAGCCGAAAATTAACTGGGAAATCGCCTGTGAGCGCAACAAATTGTTGAATAAACTACACCAGGATGCCTTACAGGTAATTGAAGCAACAGGCAAACTGGAACTCAAACACATGCACCTGCTGGCAGAAATAAATCCGCAATCTGCCTGATCCGTGCTTTTTTGTTGCAATCTTCAAACTTTTTAGATATTCTAGGCTTAGTAAGTGTATCAGCTGTAAAATGGACTGCTGATCGGATCTAATCAGTTAATTTTTAATGGAGAATTTAAGAAATAACCAGAGTTTTGCATGAGTTCTAGAGGACTGGAGGTTGGGTAAGTTGCCAGTACCTATAAACCTTGGGAGTCAGATTTATCAGATTGATCTGCACGACCAGGAGCCCGGCCGGACAAATTGTTTTCTGATTTTGTCAGACAAGGTGGCGCTGATTGAAACCGGCCCGGCTCCGGGAGCGGCGCGCATCAGGGATGCCTTAAAAAGCCTGGCTATACCGCCGGAAAAAGTTGATTACATCATTGTCACTCATATACACCTTGATCATGCCGGAGGCGCAGGGACGCTGGCGAGGTACTTGACGCAGGCGAAGGTTTGTGTGCATCCGAGGGGGTCCAGGCACCTGATCGACCCTTCCAGGCTTGCAGCCGGCGCCAGGGCTATCTACGGCGACAGCTTTGATGTTTTGTTCGGCGAGGTTCTGCCGGTTCCGCAAGAAAGGGTTTACACGCCTGCGGACGGAGAAACACTGGATCTGGGTGGCGGCAGGGTGCTTGCCTTTCATTATACGCCAGGCCATGCCCGGCATCATTTCGTTGTGCACGACCCGGTCAGCCGTGGTATATTCAGCGGCGACGCCCTGGGGCTGCGTTTCCAGGCCTTGAGTAACCTTCTGGGCTTTGATTTTACTATGCCGTCCGCTCCCCCGCCAGAGTTTGACCCACCGGCGGCCGTGGAAACACTTGAACGCATGCGCGGTCTGGAGCCCGCCTATATTTATTTTACTCATTTCGGAAGGGCTGCCGGGGCGCCGGTTATACTCGGCCGCCTTAAGGAACTGATTTCAGTTTTTGAATCGATTGGCCAGCAGGTTTCCGACTCTGGGGGAGGAGCAAAGGAGATTGAAGCTGACTTATGGGAACTGGTTATGCATGAACTGGGCCGGCACATGGCACTGGACAGGGAACACCCCGCTGTAAAATTTCTGGAGCTGGACCTGAGGCTCAATGCAGAGGGTATTGCCCACTATTTTGAAAAAATGAAATCTAAATCCCAGCAGGAAACTAATTGAGATTTCTAAATTAAAATAGTATTATAAAAATAAGAAAAAATTTTTGTTGGCAAATTGTTTTGATTGGGAGTAGGAATATGAATATGAATTTTCTAACAAATGTGTTCTTGCGCTGGGGCCTGATTCAGCTGTTTGTGTTCGTCCTGGTCGCACTGATAAACCCGGGACTCTGGCAGGTTCTTATTTCGATGATAATCGCCAGCGCCCTTGGCACTTACCTCCTCGTGGACTATATTCAGAAGAACAAATTTATAAGAATCAAACTTGATGAACATCCCCTTGATCCTACCCTGCAAATTGCCAATGAGACCCTGCCTTACTTAAGGCGCGGCCTGAACGAAGAAACAGCGTATAAGACCGCTGAAATCATCCTGAAACTGAGTGATGTATCAGCTGTGGCTGTAACGGACCGGGAAAAAGTACTGGCTTATATTGGGGAATGCTCTGACCACCACCTGGCGGGAGGGCCGATCATCACTTATGCTACCAAACACGCGCTGGAAACCGGTGAGTTGATCATCATCAAAGATAAAAAAGGACTTAACTGCCCGGAGCAAAACTGTACCCTGCAGTCAGCAGTTATCGCCCCACTTAAATGCAAGGGTGAAGTGGCAGGCACGGTCAAGCTTTACCAGACCAGTCAGGGTGACTTGCAGCCTTCGGTGGTAAAACTTGCCATGGCTGTTGCCCAGCTTTTAGGGCTTCAAATGGAACTGGCGGAACTGGACCGGCAGGCCCAACTGGTAACCAAGGCCGAACTAGACGCCCTGCATGCCCAGATCAACCCTCACTTTTTATTCAACACCCTCAATACCATCATCACTTACACCAGGACCAATCCCGAGACATCCCGCAGGCTCTTAATCAGGCTGGCTTCTTTTTTCCGTCAGACTTTAAAAAGGCACGGGCATTTTAATACATTGAGGGAAGAAATTGAATACGTCAACACTTACCTGATTCTTGAAAAAGCCCGCTTCAGAGAAAAACTGAGGATCCAGAGAGATATTGACCCCACTCTGATCGATTGTCAGGTGCCTGTTCTAACGCTGCAGCCGCTGGTGGAAAATGCTATAAAGCACGGTATTCAGCCCAAAATAGGACCGGGAACGGTTTTCATTTCCGCCAGGCGGGTTAATGGGGAAATGATTTTTGAGATCAGGGACGATGGTGTTGGCATCAGCGGCGAAATTATGCCTAAGGTTCTTCTGCCCGGTTTTGGTTCCGGTAACGGTGTCGGTTTAAGCAATGTCCATGAGCGTTTAAAAAGTCTTTTTGGAGAGGACTACGGGCTGCGCATCGAAAGCGAGGAAGGCAAGGGCACAGGTATATACGTCAGAGTTCCCCTGAATGAAGACTCCCAAGAGGAAGGGGGGTATACCATTGAAACTCAAGGCATTGATTATCGATGATGAATATCCCGCCAGACAGGAACTGAGATATGCGCTGGGCAATTTTGACAGCATAGAAATTGTAGGTGAGGCTACCAACGCCCAGGAAGCTCTGGCCCTGATTAAAGCGCTTGACTATCAGGTGCTATTCCTTGATATTTCCATGCCTGGTATGAGTGGCCTTGAATTAGGGGCGATTATACAGGAACTGCCAAACCGGCCATATATTATATTCGTCACTGCTTTCGACGAATTTGCCTTATCAGCTTTTGATGTAAACGCCATAGACTATATTTTAAAACCCATAGAACCAAAACGTTTAAAAAAAGCGATTGACAAAGTGATGAAGCTTACACGGGAGTCCAAGGGCGCGTCCGAAGAGTCTCCGCACTCACATGAAGGACAGGATGCCCGCGCGGGTGAAACCAGTTCTGAGCATAAGGAGAGGGGACTGATAAAAATTGACCGGATTCCCGCTGAAATACAGGGTAAGACAATTCTTGTCAGCGAGTCGGATATATTTTACGCTTATACCGAACAGGATAATATCTATATAAAAACCTTTAATGAAAAGCTTTTCACACGTTTTACCCTGAAAGAACTGGAAGCTCGTCTCAACCCCCAGGTTTTTTTCCGGACACACCGCTGCTACCTGGTAAACCTCAATAAGGTAAAAGAAATCGTGCCATTTTTCAATGGCACCTATAACCTGGTTGTGGAAGACAAGGAGCGCAGTGAGGTTCCGGTTAGCCGGGCCCAGGCCAAGAAATTAAGGAGAATTTTGGGGTTTTAGATTTCTCCGCTTTGTAAAGTTGCGCACCTGACCTGCTGCCGGGCCTAAAAACTCAGGATGCAGGTTTTTTTGATTTATTGGAGAAAAATATTGGTATCTATTAAGATAGAATAACAGGTTCAGAATTCTGGAGACAGAAAACAGATACCATTGACGCTAATGCGGTATTAGCAACAGGATGAAAATTGAGGTTCGATTTCAATCGAACATCGGAATGAATGGGCAGGTTATAGAGGAGGTTTGAGTTTTGAGGATTGTCACAGCGGAAGAAATGAAGACACTGGATAAGGCGGCGATAGAGGAGTACGGGATTTCAGGCCTGGTTTTAATGGAAAACGCGGGACGTCAGGCGGTTGAATTAGTCCGGAGTGTGCTGGGAGAAGTGCGGGGCAAGGTCATTACAATTTTTATCGGCAAGGGCAACAATGGTGGGGACGGCCTGGTTATGGCACGCCATCTATTGAACATGGGAGCTGAGGTAAAGGTATTATCGATGGTCAACCTGGAGGAGATCAGCGGGGACGCGGCGGTAAACCTTGATATATGGCGGAAAATGGATCAGAAAGTCTTTTCCCTGCACCATGGCGACGGGATAAATATTGTAAAGTTGGTTTTGATGAACACCGACATGATCGTGGATGCCATATATGGTACCGGATTCCGGGGCAGCATAGCGGAAAAGGCTGGCCGGGTTATCGAGGCGCTGAACGGAAGCGGCAGGCCCATATTAGCCGTGGATATACCTTCCGGACTGGAAGCTGACACCGGCAGGATCAACGGCGCCTGCATCCGGGCGGATTACACCGTCACTTTCGGTTTACCCAAGCTTGGCTTAATCCTGGAGCCAGGAGCGGACTACACCGGACAACTTACCGTCGCTGATATATCCATACCAGCGGTTCTTGTGGAAAAAACCGCCCCTCAGAGGTTCTTAATAACCGCTGAAATGGTGAAAGGATGGCTGCCCTCCCGTTCCAACCCTGCTCATAAGGGAAATTTCGGCAGGGTGCTGGTGGTCGCGGGGTCCAGGGGCATGACGGGGGCCGCCTGCCTGACCGGGGAGTCAGCCTTGAGGGCCGGCGCCGGCCTGGTTACTGTGGCTGTGCCGGAAACACTCCATGAAGTTATGGAAGGAAAACTGACCGAGGTAATGACATCCCCACTGCCCGATACAGGGAAAGGCAGTCTGAGCAGAGGGGCGCGCCAGCGCATCATGTCTCTTCTCGAAAAAGCGGACGTACTGGCCATTGGTCCCGGCCTGTCACAGGCGGCTGAGGTGATCGCCCTGGTGAGGGAACTGCTGCCGCACGTCAAGATACCCTGTGTTTTAGATGCCGACGCTCTCAATGCCCTGGCGGACTCGGGCGATATTTTAAGAAAGGTGCAAGCCCCTGTGGTAATCACCCCTCATCCTGGTGAGATGGCCAGACTGCTGGGTATGACTCCAAAGGAGATTCAGGAGGACAGAATAGCCGCCGCTATGAAAGCGGCTGAGAGATGGAGTGTAACGGTGCTTCTGAAAGGGGCGCGGACTGTTGTTGCGGCGCCGGGCGGGGCAATTTTCATCAATCCGACAGGTAATCCCGGCATGGCAACCGCTGGCAGTGGCGATGTGCTGACCGGTGTTGTTGCTTCACTGATAGCCCAGGGTATGGAGACAGCCCGGGCGGCGGCCGCCGGCGCTTATATCCATGGTCTGGCAGGTGACCTGGCCGCCAGGGAAAAAGGCATGATGGGTTTGATTGCCGGCGATATATTGTCCGCGCTTCCGGCTGCCGCGCGGCAACTGGTTGAAATGCGGCTAACAAGCAAAATCCCAATGACAGGATTAACAAGATTTAGCATGATTAACAGGAGCAGAAAATTTTTATAATAAAGTTAGTAGAAAATGACATATTAGACACATATGCTGCGATGCGGCACCAGCTTAAAGAATAAAAATTGTAGGTTCGGATTTATCCGAACAATATTGTGCGAATAAATTCACACCTATAAAAATTTTAATTTTTCAGGACATTAGCTTTTAATTGAGGAATGAAAAATTATAAGTAGCGGGGTGATTATCTTGATTATCGGGGTGCCTAAGGAAATAAAATCGAATGAAGACAGGGTGGCGGTTACTCCGGCGGGAGTACACACTTTAACCGGGGCGGGCCACGAAATAATCATCGAAGCCGGCGCGGGGCTGGGTAGCGGTATCAGCGACGAAGCTTTTATATCTGCGGGTGCGAAAATAGCGGAGGCGCCATCAGAAATATTTGAGCGGGCTGAAATGATTATGAAAGTAAAAGAACCACTGCCCCAGGAATATCCCCTGCTGCGCGAAGGGCAGATCCTGTTCACCTACCTGCATCTAGCCAGCGCGCCTGAGCTTACCAGGTCGCTTATTGAAAAGAAAGTTATCGGCATTGCCTATGAAACAATTCAATTAGACAACGGAACGCTGCCGCTGCTGGTCCCTATGAGCGAGGTTGCCGGTAAAATGTCAGTGCAGATCGGCGCCCATTTCCTTGAAAAGCCGAGCGGGGGAAGAGGGATTATTATGGGGGGCGTACCTGGTGTGCCGGCGGCGGATGTGGTTATTATCGGCGCCGGCACAGTCGGGGCCAGCGCTGTCAAAGTGGCTGTTGGTATGGGCGCTCAGGTGACGGTTATAGACCGCAGCCCGGACAGGTTGCGTTATCTTGACGACCTTTACGGTGGACGGCTCAAAACCCTGGTTTCAAACCATTTTAATATCGAGCAGTCGGTTCGTTACGCGGATCTATTGATAGGAGCGGTGCTTATTGTGGGGGCCAAGGCGCCAAAGCTGGTGACAGAGGAAATGGTAAAGCAAATGAAGTCAGGCTCTGTAATTGTGGATGTGGCTGTTGACCAGGGTGGCTCTATTGAAACTATCGACCGTGTCACCACACACAGCAATCCGGTATATGAGAAACATGGTGTCGTTCACTATGCCGTAGCCAATATGCCCGGAGCGGTTGCCCGGACTTCCACTTTCGCCCTTGCCAACGCTACTTTGCCGTTAGCCCTGGAGCTTGCTGACCGCGGCTGCCTGAACGCGATCCTGAATAACCGCGCTCTCGCCCGTGGTGTTAACACCTATAAGGGGAAGCTTACCTGCCGGGCCGTTGGCGAGTCATTGAATATGGACTGCTGCGAACTAAGTGAAGCGCTAAGCTGAATTCGCAGTACCCGTTCTCCATAGTCAGGAAATAAAAAATCTATGAGGTGCTAATGATAAAGATTTTCATTGTCATTAGCACCTCATAATTATTTTAAAAAAAATTATAATTAATTCCGTATAAAGTATTGCGTATTATGAAATATTGTATACAATATAATAAAGGAGTAAAAAGAAGGGAGGTTTGCCAAGTGAAATATCTACTATTTTCCGCGGCAACGACATTTACATATATGCTTGCCTATTTCTTTTTACTATGGGACAGCAGGCATCAACCTCAGCACCGGTAAAACCAAAATTGTTAGTGTTTTTACATCGATAGATTGTTTCTAATTAAACCCTGTTTAACGGGGTTTTGTTTTTTTGAAGGAAATAATACTAGAGGTGAGAATATAAGTAAATGATATTCTTGTTGCAAAGAAGGGTGCGGTTGCTTTGTCTGTTTTCCCGGTTTGGGCTGAAGTTGATCTGGCTGCTATCAGCCATAATGTACATGAGATCCGTAAAAAAGCTTCGTCTTCGGCAAAAGTTATGGCAGTGGTCAAGGCCAACGCCTACGGCCATGGCGCTGTTGAGGTGAGCCGTACAGCCCTGGCCAGCGGCGCCGACTGGCTGGGAGTGGCCAGGGTGGTGGAGGGAATAGCGCTTCGCGAGTCTGGGATTGAGGCCCCGGTGCTTGTACTCGGTTATATCACTCCTGAACAGTCCGTGGAGGTAGTGCGCAGCCGTCTATCCCAGGCGGTATATACACGCGAGATGGCTCTGGCGTTGGCCAGGGTTGCCGCAACTGAGGGATTAAAAGCAAAAGTTCATTTAAAGGTTGACACCGGGATGGGGCGTATCGGCTGGGTAGTTGGGTCCGGCGCCGCAAGAGAGATCCTGGAACTTGCCCGGAACCCGCACCTGGAAGTGGAAGGTATTTTTACCCATTTTGCAGCCGCCGACATGGCTGATAAGAAGTATACGCTGGAACAGTACGCCAGATTTATGGAAATAATTATGGAGCTGCGTAAAAACGGGCTTGAAATACCGCTAAGACACGCTGCCAACAGCGCGGCTATAATGGAAATGCCGGAAACCCATCTTGACCTGGTAAGGGCTGGTATTATCGTTTATGGCCTCTATCCTTCCGCTGAAGTTGATCACGGCATACTTAAACTTCGCCCGGCTATGAGCCTGAAAGCCAATGTAGCGTATGTTAAGAATGTGCCCGCGGGTTTTAAGGTAAGCTATGGCTGCACCTATACCACCAAAGCGCCTACTGTTATCGCCACACTTCCCCTGGGTTACGCGGACGGATATGCCAGACTGCTTTCATCCAGAGGCGAAGCGCTGTTGCATGGCCTGAGGGCGCCGGTGGTGGGGCGAGTCTGTATGGACCAGGTGATGGTAGATGTGGGCCATATCCCCGGGGTTAAGGCGGGAGACGAGGCGGTTCTTTTGGGACGCCAGGGTGATCAGGAAATATCAGCTGACGAGGTTGCCGCCAAAATAGGCACTATTAATTATGAAGTAGTGTGTATGGTCAGCTACCGTGTCCCCAGAGTATATATGGGGTCAGGCTCTTAACTTATTAACTTATTGTCATGCCTGACTGTTTATATATTTAAAGACTGCTGTTGCGGAAACGTTAATGTGGCAGGCTATTTCTTGCATTGAGTATCCCCGCTCCCATGCGGACTTTGCATAAGCTGCCTTGGTACTCGTGAACCTTCTCATCCTTGAACCGTTCTTAATAAATTCATATTCCCCCTTATCAGAAGCGGCCTCCCTTAATATTTCATCCAGGGACTTTCTTTCGGTGATTTGCTTCTTTTCTTCAACCGGTATTTCAGAGCTGACATCCCCCGTATCAATCACAGCTTCGTAGCCGGAATCATCATCCTGGGACATTAGAATATCATATTCCCTCACAGATTTTCCTCTGTCCCAGTACAGAATGTCCAACAATAACCTAAACTCGATAAAGCCTGGTTCCATATTCCTGTAGTAATTGTCACTTGACCAAAGATAATCCTGTACGTTCGAACAAAGTCCCGCTCTAACCGGATTTCTGTGAATATATCTGACAAGAGAAATAAGATACTTATCGTCCTTTACGAGAATAGCCTTGTATCTTCCCTCAAAAACATGACCCGACCTTACCATAGACTTGTTGTAATACATTCCGAACTTTGTATTTATCCGGTGCATCACTTTGTTCAGTGGCTCTGATGAGGTCCGAAGGGCGAGATGGTAGTGGTTGCTCATAACCACATAGGCGAACAATTCAACATCGTCCACCTCCACCACCTTGCGAAATTGTTCAATAAGGTGATACTTTTCTTCGGGGCGTTCAAACACATTCTCTCTGTTATTTCCCCGCTGTATAACATGATACATAGCACCCGGATATTCAACTCGCAACCGTCTTGCCAAAGAATAACACCTCCCGTAATTGCCTGACCCCCTCAATGACTCTGCTAAATTGCCTTCGACATTTTTTACCTGGACCCCTTGCCTGGAAAAACTATGTTGGGGTATAATAAATTTATGATACAAGGATGTGTCGATGGTCGATGATGCCCTGATGCCATTATTTATAGGTATTTTAGGGTATTTGTTTTTTTACTCCAAAATTTAATATTAAACAACATGGGGGTTGTTTGAAAGGTGAAGAAAATTGAAGCCGTTATTCGTCCGGAAAAACTGGAGGACGTGAAGGACGCCCTTGGTAAATACGGAATACACGGGATGACTGTAACACAGGTTGTCGGTTGCGGGCTGCAAAAGGGTAGAGTTGGGGTTTACAGGGGGCAAGAGTACAGCATTAACCTTTTACCCAAATTGAAAATTGAAATTGTATTGATGGATCACCAGGTCCAGGACGTGGTGGATATCATCAGCGACACAGCCAGGACCGGCGCTGTAGGAGACGGCAAAATCTTTATTTTCCCGGTGGAAAATGCTCACAGGATCAGGACAGGTGAATCCGGCAACGACGCCATATAGTTTTTAAATAAAATAGCAGGAGACGATTCCTGCCGGGCAAAGGTGCTCTCTGGTTCGGGTTTAGTAACCCGAGGCCAGTTAGCGCCTTTTTTATTTTCATAGAAGAAAATGAGATAAGGAGGAACTTATCATGGAAATCGGCTTTAACGATCTGGCGTCAGGCATAGACACAGTATGGGTGCTGCTTTGCGCCGCATTAGTCTTCTTAATGGAAGGTGGTTTTGCCTTCCTTGAGGCTGGTTTTATTCGCGCGAAGAACTCCATGAACATTGTTATGAAAGTATTCACTGACAGCACTGTGGGTATGCTCAGCTACTGGGCCATAGGCTTTGGCATCATGTACGGCCTTGACAAAGGTGGACTTTTTGGCACTACCGGGTTCTTTGTAGAAGGAAACCTGGAGCATATTAAACTTAGAGTTCCCATCTATGCCTACTTTCTTTTCCAGGCCGCGTTTGCCATGGCTATGGCTTCCATTGTTTCGGGAGCCGTGGCGGAGCGGATGAAGTTCCGTCCTTATATTATTTATACGGTTCTGGCCACCGGCTTGATATATCCCATAGCAGGGCACTGGGTCTGGGGTGTTGACGGCTGGTTATATAAACTGGGTATGCTCGATTTTGCCGGTTCCGCAGTGGTTCATGCTGTGGGCGGCTGGAGCGCCCTGGCGGCTGTGTTTGTGCTGGGGCCGAGGACCGACAAATACAATGAAGATGGTACGATGAATGTGCTGCCGGCCCACAATATGCACCTGGCTTTCCTCGGGACATTTATTTTATGGTTCGGCTGGTTCGGATTCAACCCGGGCAGCTCTCTGTCCGGCTTGGATATGAACATAGCCAGGATTGCCGTGAATACAAACCTGGCCGGGGCTGCAGGCGGCACCGCGGGAATACTTTTCACCATGTTTAAGTACGGCAAGGCGGATCCCAGTATGGCCATGAACGGAGCGCTGGCTGGATTGGTCTCCATCACAGCCGGGTGCGCGTTTGTGCACCCGATCAGCGCGGTTTTTATCGGGGGAACTGCCGGGATATTCTGTGTTCTGGCTGTTGGCGCCTTCGACCGGATCAAGGCTGACGACCCGGTGGGAGCCATCGCCGTGCACGGGGTGAACGGAACATGGGGCGTTATCGCGGTCGGCATCTTCGCCCAGAAGGGCGGTCTCTTATACGGCGGCGGCGCCAACCTGCTGGCGGTACAGGCCATCGGTGTGCTTTCGGTTTCCGTGCTGGCCTTTGCGTCAACTTATATTATTTTCAGCGTTTTGAAGAAAACTATCGGGATCAGGGCTTCCGCCGCGGAAGAATTTGAAGGAATGGACCTCACTGACCACGGCATGCCGGCATATTCCGGCCTGGTCGCCACCCCTTTCTATGACGTGGAAGAAAGCGCGGCTCACACAGCAGCGGGGTTGAAAGCGCAAGGAGCGGTATTTGCGATTTCGCAGACGGTTGATAAATAGAAAATTTTTTTCTAGGGCCTATTGACACCGGTCGGGTAACCTTTTAAAATAGTAGAATAAATCAAAACTAAAGCTGATACAAAGCAGTATCAAAGGCAATGACGCTTTTTAGGAAGGGTATCTTCCTGGAAAGCGTTTTTTTGTCAGAATCCAAAGCAGCATTTCATATGAGCAGTGACGCTCTCAAGGACAGGGTAAAACCTGTTCAAGAGAGCGTTTTCTGTTATAAAGGGAACCATCAAAGAACCGCGTGCTTGCGAAGGGGGCGCCACCTCCGCAAGATGCGCTACAGATAGTGGTTCTCAAAGGTTGGGGGACAGGTCATTAACTTATTTACTCTCAATATAAAAAATATAAATATAAGTAAATAAGTTAATGACCTGTCCCCCTTCCTAAAAAAATAAGGAGGAAGAAGAAATGAAAAACCGGCTTACGCGGACAATATTGATGACTGCTGCGTTTGTCTTGACAGTACCGGCCCTGGCCTGGGCTGAAGAGGCGGCGGAGACAGCCGCTAAAATTGACACCGGAGATACTGCCTGGGTACTGGCCTCTACCGCGCTGGTCATGCTCATGACTCTGCCCGGCCTGGCCCTTTTCTACGGTGGTTTAGCCCGCAAGAAGAACGTTTTAAGCACTATTATGTACAGTTTTTTCGCCATGGTTTTAATCAGCCTGCAGTGGTCACTCTGGGGCTACAGCCTGGCTTTCGGACCCGACGTCAATCACATTATCGGCAACCTGGACTGGGTGGGGCTGAAGAGTGTAGGGCTTGTCCCCAACCCCGACTATTCAGCGACAATACCCCACCAGGCGTTCATGATTTTCCAGATGATGTTCGCGGTTATAACCCCGGCTCTGATTTCCGGAGCCTTTGCCGAAAGGATGCGCTTTCCAGCTTTCATGGCCTTTATTCTGCTCTGGTCCACCTTTGTGTATGACCCCGTGGCCCACTGGGTATGGGGAGTTGACGGGTGGCTGCGCAACCTTGGCGCGCTAGACTTCGCGGGAGGCACCGTGGTTCATATCTTATCCGGTGTATCCGGTCTGGTCGCCTGCCTGGTGCTGGGCAAGCGCAAGGGCCTCGGCAGCGAGCCCATGATCCCGCACAACCTGCCCTTTACAGTGCTCGGCGCAGCCCTGCTGTGGTTTGGCTGGTTCGGCTTCAACGCCGGCAGCGCCCTTAGCGCCAATGGCTTGGCCGCCAGTGCCTTCGTGATAACCCACCTGGCCACTGCTGCGGCAGCGTTCTCCTGGGTAGCGGCCGAATGGATTCATCGTGGCAAGCCGACAACTCTTGGCGCCGCAACAGGCGCCGTGGCCGGACTCGTGGCCATTACGCCCGCCTCCGGCTTCGTGGAACCGCTGCCCGCCATCATCATCGGCCTGGTTGCCGGCGCGGTATGTTATATAGCAGTAGGCGTGGTCAAGGCCAAACTTCATTACGACGACGCGCTTGACGCCTTCGGTGTGCACGGTATCGGCGGCACCTGGGGCGCCATTGCCACCGGCCTCTTCGCTACCACATCTGTCAATGAGCTGGGCGCCGACGGACTATTTTACGGCAGTTCGGCATTGCTTGGGAAGCAGTTTATTGCCATCGGGGCAAGCTGGGCCATGGCTATAGTAGGCACCTTTGTTATCTTAAAAGTTATAAGTGTCTTCACCAAGCTGTGCGCCACCGATGAAGAGCAGGACACCGGCCTCGATTTCACCCAGCACGGTGAGGACGCGTACACCGACTTTGCCATGTCGGCGTCACCGTTTGGCACTGTAGAGGCGACTGTACTGAAAACCAGCAGTGAAGTAAAGCCGGCTTTATAATATGTAAATTTTGTGATGGGGGATATAACTCCCCCCATCCGTAAAAAACCATATATAAAGACAAGGAGGGAACGATTTGACAAAAATAGAATGTATTCTGCGCCCGGGAAAACTGGAGAATGTTAAAGAAGCTATCAACCAGTACGGAATCCACGGCATGACGGTCACACAAGTTATGGGCTGCGGGCTGCAAAAAGGCCGCACAGAAGTTTACCGCGGCACGGAGTACAGCATCAACCTGCTGCCTAAAATAAAACTAGAAATGGTGGTACCGGACGAGAAAGTTGACGACATTATTAAACTTATTGTAGACAATGCCCGGACCGGAGCGGTCGGAGACGGTAAAATATTTACCTCTAAAATTGACAACGCGGTACGGATAAGGACCGGAGAGATGGGAGATATAGCTATATAGCATAAATATAAGTGCTACATTTGTTCAGGGGCAGAGACGCCTTGTTATAATATCAAAACTGTTTTTAATAAACAGCATAAGGCGATGACGCCTGTTCCCCAAGAGGGGCAGGCGTCATTTTTTATTCGGAAAAACAGGAGGAAGAATAATGAGACAGGTAGCGATTTATGGCAAGGGCGGTATCGCTTTGCCGACACTGTGGGGGTGCTGGAGCCAACACAGGAATGGATATTGAATTTCACGGCCATAACGATTTTGGTATGGCCACCGCCAATACATTTGCCGCTTTTAAAGCAGGCGCCCGTTTTCTCAGCACCACAATAGGGGGATTGGGGGAGCGTGCCGGCAACTGTTCCTTTGAGGAAATTTTAGCAGTGTTAAAACAGCATGAAGGGATAGATCTGAACGTAAAAGATGACCTGCTTGCAAGCGCCTTAAATTATTTAAAAGTAGCCAGCGGCCGGTTTGAATCTCCAATGCAGCCGGTCTGCAAGGTCCGTCGCGGAAGTTTGCCGGATAACTTCTCTGTGTGGGATTTCTAGCCTACCTCTCCCAGTTTTGTGGTCCGCTTAATCAGGTATAAGGTCCTGCCGTCTTTTATTGACAGCAAGTGGTCTACCAGCCCGCGCTCTTTCATCTTCAGCCAAAAAGGCAGGGCTGCTTCGCAGATTTCACTTACACATATTTTTTTGAATCTGGGGCGAAGAAACTCCAGAGCTTTACGGCCCAAACCCTGCCTCCTGAGGTTGTCACCTATGGTTAAAACTCTTAATTCAAAAGAGCTGCCGTAAATAAAGCCAATAATTTTCATTCCCTCACGGAATTTAAAAACCGTGGCCATTCTATTTCCATACAAAAACTCATAATCGTATACCTCATACATGATTGACCCTTCTTTCAACCATGGTCCTATTAATATAATACTTGAAAATTATATTGTTTGACAATAGCTAATATTCAAAATTTTCAATTAATAATGGAAAAGTTCAAAGTGTGATCTGAGGACGAATAAACCTGTTTAGCAGGGGACAACCCTGGCAATTTTTTTTACAGCGGCCTGATAATACGGAGAGCCCCAGCTAAAAGCCAGGGCTTCCTTTGTTTTAGGGAAGACACGGAATCGAACCGTATAGCGGGTCCCGGACCGCGCTGTGTTCCCGACACTCTCCCCAGGAATATATTACCAGTTTCATTATGACACCAGGCAATTATCGTGTCAATAGCGAAGTACTCCTGATATAATGAACCCTATAAGCATAAAATCAGTCTAATGTTATAGAAGGCCTTCAGTTGATATAAAAGAAATGCAGGGTGAGTTAACCTTGTCTGATGAAAGTCTAATCAGGATGTCCCAGTCAGGGGACAATGAAGCATTTGCCAAACTGGTGCAAAAATATTCCACGGACGCGTACCGTACCGCGTTCATGGTTCTGCGCGACCGCGAAGAGGTGGATGACGTGGTTCAGGAAGCTTTTTTGACCTGTTACCGTAGCATAAAATCTTTCCGGATGGAATCGTCTTTTAAGACATGGCTTTACAGGATTGTTGTCAACCGTTGTTATGACAGGCTCCGGAAACTCAACCGGGAAAATGCGGCTTTTAATAAATTGTCTTTAAATTTGAGTATTGGGAACGGGGAAATGGACGAAATTGAAAGCCGGATTGACCTTAAAGAGGTTGTTTTAGGTTTAAAACCGGAGTACCGGTTGGTACTAACTCTCTATTACGGAATGGACTTTGGGGTGCAGAAAGTCGCCGATATGCTGGGCATACCTGCGGGCACCGTCAAGTCGAGGTTAAACTCCGCCCGCAACATGGTGAAAGAACGCCTGTTAGTTAACCCGCTTTGATTAAGAACAGTTGGAAAGAGGCTGGGATAATGCACTGCGATAGCATTAAGTTAATGCTAAATGACTTCTTTAATAAAACGCTTTCCAGGGTCGAGGAGCGGAAAGTCGAAGGCCACCTGGCGGAATGTGAAAACTGCCGGTATGAGTTCGGCAGGCTGGAAAAAGCGGATAATACTTTAAAAAAGGTTATGCATGAAATGGTGGCCGGGATTGAGGTGCCAAACAGCCTCAATGAGCGGATAGAAACTGCCCTGGCTCTGGAAAAAAGGCCGCAGCCCCGGCCAGGCCGCCTGCTTTTACTGGCCAGAACTCCAGCGGTTGCGGCGGCATTGCTGTTAGTTGTTCTTGCTGCGGGCTTTCTTAGTTATTACAATCTTTTCAGCCCGGCCGCAACACAACAAAAAGTGGTATTGTCCGAGCCGCAAGCAGCTCCCTTATCCGTTGGTTCCGGCCCCACTGATATTGATAATAGCTTTACCGCTGCAGATGAAAATACAGCTTATAAAACTGAAAGCCAGGATTTGCAGGGGGATGACACCAACAAAGAAATAGGGACTGAGCAGCAGTCAATAAAGCAGCCGGCGGGGGAACCGGAAAAAACTGCAACCATACAACCACCGCCACCGGCCGTGGCCATGAAGTCAGGTACTTTTGAGGATACACAAACGCCGCTGGAAAAGAGGTCTGTGGCTGTATCAAGCACCCCCCAGGCTGCCGGCGCGAGCGCGCCGGCCTTGAGCGGAGGAACAGAAGCCGGAGATGCGGGCTTTGTCCCCGCACGGCCAACCTACCTGCCGCAGGGAATGAAGCTTGAAGATGTCTCGTGGCGTTCAGGAGTGGTATATCAAAATTACCGGATTGGTGATTCTTATGTCACGATAAGCCAGGGCAGGGCACCAGCGGCAGGGTTCAATTATGACGAGTTGGCTGCGGGGGGAGTCCCGGTAAATATTAACGGCGCCAGGGCCGTCCTGGAAGAAAGCGGGCGGGACTCGAACGATAACATTTCAGGGGGCTATGCGGCGGTGCGCTGGCAGCTCGGTGAGTGGGTGTTTTCTGTAAGCGGTGGACTGCCCGGGGAGGAAATAATAAAAATCGCTTCCTCTTTAGAATAGCCTTTAGATAAATTCAAAAACGTTTCCTCGTTGTTGCTGCCGCAGGTTAATAATTAGCTTTCCACCCCTGAACAGGGTGGTTTTTTATTCTTACAAGCAAATGTCCATGCCTCTTTTTCAAGTTGTGAGCATAAAGATATATTAGGCTCACTACCAGGGACAACGAAGTCCGAAAGCAGTGAAAACACTTCTTTCGGATTATTTTTTTTGAGGAATGACATTTATTGAGGGGGTAGGTTTATGTGTGGTATAACTGGCTGGGTTGACTGGGAGGCGGACCTCACCAGTCAGGGACATATCCTGGATGGTATGGTAGATACGCTTTCCCGGCGGGGGCCGGACGCGTCCGGAACCTGGCTGTCCCCACATGCGGCTATTGGACACCGCCGGCTGGTTGTAGTGGACCCAACAGGGGGTGGCCAGCCTATGACCCGCAGCCGGGGGGATAAGGTTTATACTGTCACCTATAACGGTGAGCTGTATAACACGCTGGAATTGAGGCATGAATTAGAAAACCTTGGCAACACTTTCCTTACCCGTAATTCTGACACGGAAGTGCTCCTTTTGGCGTATATGCAGTGGGGAGCCGCGTGTGTTGAGCGTTTTAACGGTATTTATGCCTTCGCCATCTGGAGTGAGGCTGACCAATGTCTGTTTATAGCCCGTGACAGGTTGGGTGTGAAACCTCTTTTCTACACGCAGCAGGGCAGTATATTCGTATTTGGCTCCGAGCTCAAGTCACTCCTGGCTCATCCCGCGGTGCGTCCGGTGGTTGATATTGAGGGTCTGGCTGAAATATTCATCATGGGGCCGTCACGCACACCGGGGCATGGTATTTACCGCGGGGTTGCCGAATTAAGGCCGGGTTGCTGCCTGCTGTATGATAAGAACGGCAGCCGCCTGCGCAGGTACTGGTCTTTGGAAAGCCGCCCCCACCCTGACGACCTGAATACAACGGCCGCCCGTGTCCGGGAGCTTTTTACGGATACAGTTGAACGTCAGCTGGTTTCCGATGTCCCGGTCTGCACGTTTTTATCCGGCGGGCTTGATTCAAGCGCCATTACAGCGATTGCGTCAGCGGCGTTCAAGCGGGAGAGCTTGGGGACGCTGCACACCTATTCCGTGGATTACGCCGGGAATGAACGCCACTTTCGCCCGGACCACTTCCAGCCTAACTCCGACGCGCAATGGATCGGGCGGGTGGTGGATTATCTCGGCACCAGCCACCAGGTGATTGAAATAGACAATTTTGAACTGGCTGACGCACTCGTGCCGGCGGCGCTGGCTAACGATTTGCCCGGCATGGCTGACATAGATTCCTCCCTGTATCTTTTCTGCCGGGAAATAAAAAAAGAGCATACCGTGGCCCTGTCAGGGGAGTCCGCGGATGAAATCTTTGGCGGCTATCCCTGGTTTCACAGCAAGGACGCGGTTCGTGCCAATACTTTTCCCTGGGTACGGCTGCTGCGCGAGCGGCTTCGCTTTATCTCGCCTGAACTGGCCGCCCAGCTTCAGCCGGAAAAATATGTTGAACAGCGCTACCGGGAGGCTTTGGCGGAAGTTCCCCGCCTGTCTGGCGAGGACCGTTTTGAGGCGAGAATGCGTGAAATATCATATCTCAATATCACGCGGTTTATGCAGACGCTGCTTGACCGCAAAGACCGGATGAGTATGGGCGTCGGCCTGGAGGTGCGCGTTCCTTTCTGTGACCACCGCCTGGTTGAATATGTCTGGAATATCCCGTGGGCAATGAAGAGCTGCGACAGCATGGCCAAAGGTATTTTGCGCCGGGCGCTGGACGGTATGCTGCCAGGTGATGTGCTGAAAAGAAGCAAAAGCCCCTACCCCAAGACACACAATCCGGAGTATTTAGTGGCGGTCCGTAATATGGTCCTGCATATTCTGGATGATCCAAATTCACCATTGCTGCCGCTGGTAAACGCTGACGCTGTGCGCAGCCTGGCCGAGTCAGACGGGGCGGCTTTTGACCGGCCCTGGTTCGGCCAGCTGATGCGAGGCCCCCAGTTTCTGGCCTTCCTGATCCAGGTGGACGCCTGGCTGCGCACTTACCGGGTATCTATCGTATAAAAGATAAGCTCTCACTTTTAAGATGAAGTGAGGGCTTTTTTGTTTTTACTATGGAGGCATTTCTTTTGGGCACATGCCGGGTGGTGTTAACAAATTCATGATTCCATGCTAATATTTAAAAAAAGTCGTATAATTCTTTTTATTAAAGAGACGATCTAAACTGTTGAGGTGGGAGTAATGCTGAGAATAGCTCTGGGACAAATGGAAGTTATACCGGGCAGGCCTGATTTAAATTGCCTAACCATGCTGGACATGATCGAAGAGGCCCGTGCCAAAAAAGCTGAAATTGTAATTTTTCCGGAAATGGCCCTGCCCGGGTATTTGTTGGGAGACACCTGGGAGCAGCAGGCTTTCCTACGGGACTGCGAGGAATATGGCAGGACCATTGTTACAGCCTCCCGGGATATATGTGTGCTTTTTGGCAATGTGGGAGTTGACTGGAACAAGATAGGCGATGACGGCAGGGTGCGCAAGTACAATGCTTTCTTTATTGCTCAAGACGGCAGGCTACGGGGTGGTGAAAACTACCCTTATCCGTTCAGAATAAAAACGCTGCAGCCAAATTACCGTGAATTTGACGACACCAGGCATTTTTACAGCCTGCGCAAGCTAGCGCCGGAGATGGGCAAGACAGTGGAGGAACTTCTGTTGCCCGTTGATATAGAGATCACGGGAGAGTCTTTTAAACTCGGCTGTATCCTTTGCGAGGACGGCTGGAGCGAGGAATATGCGGTGAAGCCTATCGCGGCCATTCACCGCAACGGTCCGGTCAATCTGTATGTTAACATATCCGCTTCACCTTTCACCCTGGGGAAAAACAACAAGCGCAACCGGGTGTTTTCAAAACAGGTCGCTGCTGCC
>JBAZQW010000009.1:0-22180 GCA_041645005.1 Desulfotomaculaceae bacterium
GTGATCAGTGACGCGGTGCGGTTAATCGGTGAAAGTACTGGCGTGGATCTGGATATAGACAAAATACCGTTTGATGACCGGACGACTTATGAAATGCTTGGCCGGGGTGAAACCGCCGGGGTATTCCAGTTGGAGAGCAGCGGTATGCGCTCGATCCTGCGCGATCTTAAGCCGGAATTGTTTGAAGATATCGTGGCACTGGTGGCCTTATACCGGCCAGGCCCGCTGGGCAGCGGCATGGTGGAAGACTTTACCAAGAATAAACACGGGATCAAGAAAACAAAGTACCTTCACCCAAAATTAGAGCCTATTTTAAGAGATACTTACGGCGTCATTCTCTATCAGGAACAGGTCATGCGCATCTCCAGTGAACTGGCCGGCTTTAGCCTGGGTGAGGCTGACTTGCTGCGCCGCGCCATGGGCAAGAAAAAGCCGGAGATTATTGCCAGCCTGCGCTCCCAGTTTGTTGAAGGTTCCAAAAGTAATGATATTGATATAGAAGTAGCAGGTCAAATATTCGATTTAATGGAATATTTCGCTGGCTATGGCTTTAATAAAAGTCACTCAGCAGCCTATGCGATGGTTTCCTACCAGACCGCCTACCTAAAGGCCAATTATGCGCAGCAGTACATGGCGGCTCTGATCACATCTATTAGAGATAATGCCGATAAGGTTTCCGCCTATATTGAAGAATGCAGGCGGCTGGGAATAGAAGTGCTGCCGCCCGATGTAAATGAGAGCCGGGAGAGCTTTTCGGTGGTTGGGAATAAGATCCGCTTCGGTCTGGCCGCGGTAAAGAACATTGGCCTGGGGGCGGTGGAGTCCATCATCAGGGCCAGGGAACAGGACGGACCTTTTAACGATTATGCTGATTTTTGCAGGCGTCTGGATACGAAGGTTGTCAACAGGCGGGTGCTGGAGAGCCTGATCAAGTGCGGCGCGTTTGATTCCCTGGGCTACCGGCGGGCGCAGTTGATGGCGGCCGTGGACTCAGGATTGGGCCTGGCCCAGCAGTCCCAGCGCGAAAGGGAGAACGGGCAGATGTCACTCCTGGACTTTCTCGGTGACAGCCGTGAGTCGGTCAGTGTCACCCTGCCGGAAGTAGGAGAATTCCCAGTGGCCGAACTGCTGGCTATGGAAAAGGAAATGCTTGGCCTTTATATTAGCGGGCACCCACTTTCCCAGTACCGTGACGCTCTGTATATGTTGTCCACCGCAACAGCGGTGGAGCTTGCCGAACTGCCTGACGACAGTGAGGTGGTTTTAGGCGGTATAATTACCGGGGTTAAAAAAACCAGCACCCGCAAGGGAGACCCCATGGCTATCCTGACTGTAGAGGACCTTACCGGGTCGGTCGAAGTGGTTGTTTACCCCCGTCCTTACAATCAGTACCACTTGGTTATCGGGGTCGACGAGGTGGTTGTGGTCAGAGGCAAGTCCAGGGAGAATGGTGAGGAAACAAAAATAATCGGGGAAGAGATCTCAGCTCTGGAAACCCATCTGGAAGCCGAATTGCACTTAAAAATTGAAAGTGCGGATTCGCCATTGCTGGACCAGGTGCAGCTCATCCTGAGCAGTTTTCATGGCGGTTCACCGGTATTTTTGCATTTCGCAAGTGAAAAAAAGGTTATCAAAGCGGGGGAGGAATTCTGGGTAGACCTGTCAGGGCCGGTTGCGGCGAGGTTGGAAGATCTCCTGGGGCGGGCGAGGGTGAAGGTAAGAAGGAAAAATACTATCAACTCCAGGGCGGCTGTGGTCAGATCAAATAATGGGCCGGTTGCTAATAGCGCGCCTGTTGCCGGCCAGGCCAGAAAGCAAACTAAAAAAAGAGTAAACTTTTTCAGTATCCTTGAACTTTAAACGTCAATATCCAATCCTTGCCAAACAGTGGCCTTTGTGTTAAAATATATCAATTAAAAATGGGAAATCTAAGAGGTGATATTTTTGCCTGAAATGTGGGAAATCACAGGAGAGTACGTTGTAATAAAAGCGATGGAAAACGGTGTTACTATTATCGGGTTGACCCGTGGCAAGGACACGAGGTTTCACCATTCAGAAAAACTGGATAAGGGAGAGATAATGATTGCCCAGTTTACTGAGCATACATCCGCCATCAAGATCAGGGGGAAAGTGGAGCTTTTAACCAAACACGGCGGGATCCGGACAGAAGATTGATATAGGAGTGCCAGGGATTTAACATTGAAGGCTCTAGTATCCAGAGCGAAAGCTCTGGGTATACTTATTTTCATCTAAAAAGAGGAATACTGGCCGCGCTGGTAGAAAGACATAGGCGTGCCGTCAATCCCTTTTTGAGGAGGCTTCAATGTGTGGACGGTGGTTTATATTGCGCCAAGTGTGAAAGATGCAGATAAGCTCAAAAAGATTCTAACCACTGAGGGCTTTCTGGTAAAGTTAAGGACGATCGGCCTGCCGCAAGCTAATAATGTCTGTTCGGTAGAGATTCTGGTGTGCGAATCAGAGGTTGACGAGGCCATGGAGATAATAAATTCCATATAAATCCGCATTCCACCCTTCAATGATATTCATTCGACTGCTCAACTGTGATTAATACTCTAAGATGGTTATTAAAATCATACAAAACTAAGAGTAAGGGCTAAGGGGTGTTTATTTTGGTTTTGGAAGCTTTCCGCAAACAAAAGCAAATTACAGTTCAGCCTGACGCTGAAAACCGTGATATCCCCGAGGGTATTTGGAGTAAGTGTTCACGCTGCAGCGAAGTTCTATTGAACAAAGACCTTATTAAAAATTATAAGGTTTGTCATAAGTGTGGTTTTCACTTCCGGCTGACAGTGGCCGAGCGTATTAAAATGATTTTAGATGAGGGTAGCTTTCGGGAGATGGACGCCAATATACTCCCGGTCAACCCTTTCAAACTGGCTGATTATGAAAGAAAAATAAGTGAAGCGCGTAAAAAGAGCGGGCTGAATGAAGCCGTGGTGGCCGGTGAGGGAACCATTGAAGGGGTGCCAGTGGTCACAGCGATCATGGACACCAACTTTATGATGGGCAGTATGGGCACCGTGGTGGGTGAGAAAATCACCAGGGCCATAGAGGCCGCCGCCGCTAAAAGAAAGCCCCTGATTATCTTTGCCGCTTCAGGCGGCGCCCGCATGCAGGAAGGGATTTTGTCTTTAATGCAGCTGGCAAAAACGGTTGAAGCTCTGGCCAGGCTAAGTGAGGCGGGCCAACTGTACATATCAGTGCTTACAGACCCCACCACCGGCGGTGTCAGCGCCAGTTTCGCCGCGCTTGGCGATGTTATTCTGGCGGAACCGGAGGCCATGATCGGCTTTACCGGTCCAAGGGTGATCGAGCAGACCATACGTCAAAAACTGCCGGAAGGTTTCCAGCGGGCTGAGTTTTTTGAACAACACGGTTTTGTAGACAAGATTGTACCCCGGCCCCAAATGAAAGAAACCCTGGCTAAACTTTTGAAATTACATCTGCAGGGGGAGTAATAGGCATGGCGGCCATTTTGGAATTTGAAAAACCGATCCAGGAGCTGGAAAATAAAATAAGTGAATTACGCATTTTTTCTAAAGAAAAGGGTATTGATCTTTCTAATGAAATATCCATTTTAGAAAAAAGGGCTGTAGAAGTCAGGGAATTAATATACAACAATCTTACCGCGTGGCAGCAAGTGCTGATAGCGCGCCACCCGGAGCGCCCCAACACCTCTGACTATATAAACTACCTTTTTCAGGACTTCATTGAAATGCGTGGGGACCGCTGCTTTGGAGACGACCCGGCGGTAATAGGCGGGATCGGCCGCTTTAACGGGCGCGCTGTGACTGTGATTGGCCAGCTTAAAGGAAAAGATACCAAGGAAAACCTGGCCAGGAATTTTGGCATGGCTCACCCGGAGGGCTACCGCAAGGCTATGCGCCTGATGAAGCAGGCTGAAAAATTCAACCGCCCGGTTATCTGTTTTATTGATACACCCGGGGCTTATCCCGGCATTGGCGCTGAGGAGAGGGGTCAGTTTGAGGCCATTGCCAGAAGTATTTTAGTTATGTCCACCCTCAAGGTGCCCATTATCGCGGTAGTGATTGGCGAAGGTTTTAGCGGCGGCGCCCTGGGGATCGGGGTGGGGGACCGGATTTTAATGCAGGAGCACTCCATCTACTCTGTGATAACACCGGAAGGCTACGCCAGTATTTTATGGAAGGATTCTACCCGCAACCGTGAGGCGGCTGAGACCATCAGGATTATTGCCCGCGATATACAGAAACTTGGTGTCGCCGACAAAATCGTGCCCGAGCCCATGGGGGGCGCTCAGCGCGACCCGGGTACCGCCGCCGAACTTTTAGGCAGATCTATAGCCGAAACTATGGATGAGCTTTTAGATCTCGCGCCGGAGATCCTGCTTGCCCAGAGATACGAAAAATACCGCTCTATTGGAAATTTGGCGGATTAACTACAGTGAGCTGTTTATAAAAAAAAAGGGGTCAGGCAGTAACTTATTACATTTAAAGCAAGCAGCCAGTATGATAAGTTAAGTGCCTGACCCTCTTACGTGTAATAAACTGGCGCTGCAGAAGGCAATATATATAACAGCGGCTATCGCTGGCTGACAGGAGGTAAGAGCTTTTGCAGAGAATTGCTTTATTAACCAGCGGCGGGGATGCACCCGGAATGAACGCGTGTATCAGGGCTGTGGTGCGCAAGGCCATCTATCATGGACTTGAGGTTATAGGAATAAAACGGGGATTCAATGGTTTTATAGAAGCCGATATGTATCCGATGAACCTCGGTTCTGTTGCGGATATCATTCACAGGGGAGGCACGATTCTTCATACCGCCCGTTCGGAACAGTTTAAGACTCCTGCAGGCCGGGCCAAAGCAAATGAAAACGTGAAGCGCTTTGGCATTCAGGGCCTGGTGGTGATCGGGGGGGACGGGTCTTTTCGCGGCGCCAGGGTATTCCACGGGGAGTACGGCCTGCCTGTAATAGGGGTGCCCGGCACAATTGACAATGATATTGCGGGCACCGATCAGAGCATCGGGTTTGACACTGCTGTTAATACCGCCGTGGAGGCTATCAGTAAAATAAGAGATACCGCCACCTCTCACGAGCGTACTTTTATCATCGAGGTAATGGGCCGGCATTACGGCTTTATCGCTCTTGCCGCTGGTCTGGCCGGGGGCGCCGAGTCAATCCTGGTGCCGGAGTGCCCCTATAACTACGACGAAATATGTGAGCGGCTCATGCGGGGCTACCGGCGTGGCAAACTCCACAGTATCATAGTGGTTGCCGAAGGGGTGGCCAGCGGCATAGAAGTAGGCCGCATCATCAAGGAACGTACAGGTTTTGACACAAAGGTTACAATTTTAGGGCACCTGCAGCGGGGCGGCATGCCGTCCGCCGCTGATTTAATCCTGGCCAGCCGCATGGGCGCCAGAGCAGTGGAACTGCTTATGGCCGGGGCAAAAAAAGAAATAGTAGGCATTAAGGCAGGGGAGATCATCGCCCTGGATATCGATGAGGCCTTAAGCCAGACTAAATCCATTGATATGGAAATGTACAATCTGGCAGTTACCCTGTCCATATAAGCAGGATTATAAAGCCAAAACATTATGTCTGCCGGGGCAGCATCGTTTTGCGGGAGGTAAGCAAGTGCGTAAAACAAAAATTGTCTGTACTATCGGTCCCGCCAGTGACAGCATTGACATGCTGAAGAAACTTCTTCTGGCAGGGATGAATGTCGCCCGTCTTAATTTTTCGCACGGGACACATGAGGAACACGAGCGCCGTATTGCAGCCATACGCAGGGCCGCTGCGGCAGTTGGCAAAAACGTGGCCATCATGCTCGATACCAAAGGGCCTGAGATCCGCCTGGGTTATTTCAAGGAAGAACCAGTTCTGCTTGAGGAGGGCGCTCTGGTCACGCTCACCACTGAGAACATCAAGGGCGACAGGGAACTCATACCTGTTAACTACCCCGACCTTCCCCGGGATGTGAGGGAAGGCGATACTATTATGGTTGCGGACGGATTGATTGCTCTGAAAGTTTTATCAACAGGCGATAAGGAAATTAAATGTCTGGTAGTAAACGGCGGTGAGTTGTCCAGCCAGAAAGGCGTCAATGTGCCGGGCGCGGCGGATAGCCTGCCTGCTGTAACGGACAAGGATATCCAGGACATAAGGTTTGGTGTGGAGCAAAAACTGGATTACATAGCGGCCTCTTTTATCAGGAAGTCTGCCGATGTCCTGTCTATCCGGGAAATAATTGAAAAAGCCGGGGGCAGCCTTGACATCATTGCCAAGATAGAAAGCAGGAAGGCTGTAGACAACCTGGATGATATTATCAAAGTTTCAGACGGGATCATGGTGGCCAGAGGAGACCTGGGGGTGGATATCCCTGTGGAAGAAGTGCCGCTGGTGCAAAAAGTGATTATTGAGAAATGCAATTTGGTCGGCAAGCCAGTGGTTACAGCCACCCAGATGCTTGAATCTATGATCAACAACTCCAGGCCTACCAGGGCTGAAGCAAGTGATGTAGCCAACGCCATCTTTGATGGCTCAGACGCGCTGATGCTTTCCGGGGAAACCGCCGCGGGGAAACACCCGCTGGAGTCCGTGGAAACAATGGCGCGTATAGCCGAGCGGGCTGAAGCGGCTTTGCACTACGACAAGTTGCTGAGCAGGGTGGGTTCTGTCGCAACCCGGCAGACTGTGACCAACGCTATCGGACTGGCCACCTGCGCCATTGCCCACGCGCTCGGGGCGGCGGCTATTATCAGTTCCACCGAGTCTGGCCACACGGCTAAAATGGTTTCCAAATACCGGCCACAGGCGCCCATTATCGCGGTAACGCCGCATCAGGGGGTTATGCGCAAGCTGGCGCTGAACTGGGGAGTCCAGCCAATCCTGGCCAGGGGGAGTAAAAGCACCGACGAGATGATGGCTGCGGCCATTGAGGCTTCTTTAAACTCTGGGCTGATTAAAGGCGGCGACCTGGTTGTCTTCACCGCCGGGATACCAGTCGGCATTAAAGGCTCAACCAACCTGATCCGGGTACATACAGTGAGCGATATCCTGGCCCGGGGAACCGGGATCGGCAACCGTGCGGTTACCGGAACCGTAAGGATCGCGCTTACCAGCCGTGAAGCGCTGGAAAAGGTTGGACAGGGCGATATCCTGGTCGCGCCGGAAACGTACAGCGAATATATCCCTGCCATGGCCAAAGCAGGGGCTGTTATCACCGAAGCAGGCGGACTTACTTCTCACGCCGCGATCGTATGTCTTGAATTCGACATCCCCGTTGTTGTGGGCGCTGAAGCGGCAACCGATATTCTTATCGATGGCGACACCGTCACCGTCGACGGCCTCAGAGGCTTGATCTACAGAGGCAAAGCCAAAGTACTTTAAAACTAGCAAACGGGGACGGTTCTTGCCTTGCCTGGTAAATATTGTTAGGCAGGAAGAGGGAGAACTGTCGCCAGGCGTGTCAGGGGGACGGGGGGGGTGTCAACAACCCCGTCCCCCTGACACGCCTGGCGACACGGCCCCTGACACGGCTTTCACCTTACATCCCATATGCTTACAGGGACTATAAATTCCACCTCAGGGCATTCTATATGAAGATGGCCGGGAGGTGGGGTTTTTTTGTTTGATTTGATACTGGATTATCTGTCAAAACTTGGCCTTAGCGGGCTATTGGTGGGAGTTTTTATAGAAGCGATGGGCCTTCCGTTCCCCGGAGGGATAATGGTTGTGATCACAGGCATCCTGGTTGAGCAGGGCAGGCTCAACTTTTCAGCTGTGCTGTTGACAACTCTGGCAGGTTATACTGCCGGATCTTTAACCGCGTATATTATAGGCAGATACCTGGGCCAGCCTTTTTTTATACGGTGCGGCAAATTGTTGCATGTTTCCCCAGAGCAGTTAACGAAAGCTCAGACCTGGCTGGACCATTCGGCGCCGGCTTTTATTGTTTTCGGGCGTTTTCTACCCGGTCTGAGTAATTTAACCCCGTACATGGCTGGTGTGAGCCGTATAGGAGCAGGTTTTTTTCTTTTTTACAACTCTATTTTCGCCCTTAGTTGGGGTTTTCTTTACATGATGGTAGGAATGTTCTTCGGCCATAACTATCAGCTTATCGCTTCCTACCTGAACTCAAAACTTCCGCTGGTGGGACTTGGTCTGCTGGTACTTTATTTTGTCATCCTCTACGCAAAAAGGCATTTAAAGAAAGGTATTAAAAATATTTGATCTGAAGGAAAACCTAGCCACAGGGCGAATATAAAACTGCAACATCATCTGTTTTTATGAAGTGCGATTTTCCTTTCTTACGCTGACGGGGGAATAAATATGATTAGAACAATAAAAGGTGATATCACGGATTTATCGTATGAAGCCATTGTTAACGCGGCCAATAATCACTTGACGATGGGAGCCGGTGTGGCCGGAGCTATTAAGCATAAAGGCGGCGCCTCTATTGAGGAAGAAGCCGTGGCCAAAGGGCCCGTGCCTGTAGGCGAGGCGGTGGTTACAGCGGCGGGCGCGCTTCCGGCACGGCATGTCATCCACGCTGCCGCCATGGGCCAGGATCTTATCACAGATGCGGCCAAGGTGCGGGTTGCTACCAGAAACGCCCTGTTGCGGGCAGAGGAACTCGGGTTAAAAAGTATTGCCTTTCCAGCTCTAGGTACAGGTGTCGGCGGGCTTGATTTTGACCGGTCCGCCAGCGTGATGGTAAGTGAGGCGCGACGCCACCTCGCCAGAGGTTCGAGCTTGGATGAGGTCGCTTTTGTGCTTTTTGATGACATGGGATTCAGCGCATTTAATAAGTTTACCGCGAGAAATAAAGTAGTCTGCCTGGGGGACAGCATCACTTACGGCTTTCCTTACGGCCCGGCAGCGTCCTGGGTTGAACTTTGCGGCAGGGCGCTCGGCATTAAAATGGTCAATAAAGGAGTCAACGGCGACACCACCCACGGGATGTGGCTTAGGTTCAACAGTGACGTGGTGTCTTTGAACCCGGCCTATGTAATCATCATGGGCGGCGCTAATGACGCTTTTATAGGTTATAGCCTGGACGAGGTCGGGGAAAGTGTGACGGATTTAGTTGAGGAAGCTTATGAAAACGGTATTTGTCCCTTGATAGGTTTGCCCGCTCCCGTCAACCTGGGCACCTATGTGCCTGATGACGTGGGAATTGCGAGCTGTGAATTGGATTCGTTTAGAAATTGGATGAAAGAGTTCGCGGATGAACAGTTACTGCCGGTTTTGGATTTTTACACGCCACTGCTGGATAAGGCGACAGGGACAACACATCCAGGGTTTTTTTTAGATGAAGCTCATCCCAGTAAAACCGGATACATGGTCATGGCCAAATTTGTCGAACCGGTATTGTCCAATCTGAAAAAGGCCTTATAAGAAAGCCACGACGAGCCATTTGGTACCGCTATTTTAAATCAGGGGGTAATAAGGTATGTACAAAGAGATGGCCTTCCCCGAGTTCATTGGGGAGACGGAACAGGCTGTAGTTCTGGTGGTACCGGCTCTGGATCAAGACTTATCAGTGCTTTTTAACAGGTTTCACGAAGGAGAAGAAATTAATTACTGGTTTAAGTGGGAATTAAAATCAGGTGAAAGTGACGGGTATATGGTCGCGCTGCAGATAGGATGGGACGGAGAAGATGTGATATCTATCGGTTTTACCCTTGATATGTGGGAATACCTACCGGTGATTACCAAAAGGAGCAACCTGGTTTTAATGACCGACTGGGCTTTGATCGAAGAAGGAATAGCCGCCGGTATGGATAAAATGGGAAGGTTTAGACCCAAAGCACTGCTGGTGAGGGATGTTGGGCAGGGAATGGACAAACTGTCAAGCACCGTAGCGGAACAGGCTATGTTTAGTGAAAAAAGCGCCGAATTGGTTCAACTCCTTGAGATTCTTCAGCGCAGTTTCATATCTGGATGCAATATACACTAATTGATTAACGAATGTAATTCTGATCCTAAAAAGCAGGGTCAGCGACCCTGCTTTAATAATACAATGAAGTCTTTTCAGTATTAGAACCTAACTATAATAACCTTTTCATTCTCATTATAAACCGCATTATATTTACCTTTTTGTTGAATGTTAAAATGCTTAAAAAAGCCCCTGGCACCTATCTTGTTATTATTGAGGATTAAACCGTTTTCATTGTTGGATGCTTTAATTCTAATAGTTTTTGTGTCAGAATCGAAAGCCAGTTCAACATATTGTGTATCAAATTTATCCATAAGCTTTTTATTTAGGGTAAGATGATTTTTTGAAATTGCTACAGTCGCTTCTTTCTCGAAGCGAGGTTTGTAAACTTCAAAAGCCATAATCACATCTCCTTTTAATTGTATAAGTGCATTATAAATTAATTATTTGTAGTAGTCAAATATTAGAGTATAAAATTTGGTATTATTTATAAAGATACATTTAAAAAAACTTTTGAAGTTTTTATTAGTTTAACTGATAATATATCAAAATACAAAAACGGTAATTCATGGAACGATGCTTATGTTAATAATTAGTGTGATATAATATTTAACAGAAAACAGTTTACTATATTAATTTTGTTGAGGTGTAGACAGTGCTATCTTTTCTGGATAGATTAAAAGCTAAAAAGGATAAGGAAGTTGCCAAGAAAGAGACCAAATGCACATGTGGAGAAACTCTTGAGACATTTCCTGGTGAAAAAAAGGAGATGTACTTCTGTAGAAGCTGTAATAAACTGCTTTACTATGTCGAAGCAGAGCTCGAATTGCCTAAAATCTTCCCTCTAAGCCTGGGGTGGCTGAAAAAAAAGTGATTACACACAGGTAAAGCGCAAGGGGCTTAAGTTATCAGAAAGATTATAAACATAAGCATAAAAAGAAAAATTAGTTTAATAAAATCACTCAAATTAACGGCCATTTCCTTACCCCCTTTAGCTATTGAAAAACAATCATTATGAAAAAGACCAATAGAAAGAATAATATGATTGACCCTGAAGATCCTGTCGACGCTGTACTGGACATTAGCTCCGCCTCCGCACAAAGTTCTACTTTTATAAGATAGAATATGCTTTACGTTGATCTAAAGTTACCATGAATTGCCTTTTTCGTTTTGTTACCAAAGAATAAGGATGAAGATAGCGATATGACTGAATTAGTAAAATGGCGCTGGCTCTCCCTGGGCGTAACCTTATTAGGCATTATAATAATTTCACTGCCCTGGATACCGGGACACTATAAGATTGCCTTGGGTGTTCCTGTATATGCGGCTATTGTATTTGTAAATTATAAATATATCTGTTTGAAAAAGGGTCCCCGGCAGGATGGCAGTCCTGCTGGGGGTGTCACCGGACAAAAGCCTTCTATTAAAAGCAGCCCCGTCAGGCAAGGGGGTCAACCAGGTAAGGCACCACGTAAAAAAAGCCGCTGACTATGGTCTTTGGGGTTGGCTTTTTAACGAGATTTCATAAAAGTATTTAAAAAAGCGGCTTTAAGTCAGCCGCTTTGTTTGTTACTCTAAGTTGCCTTCTTTCTTTTGCCTGGCGGTAAAAAACCTTTTTAGATTGTCTGGTATTTCTGCCGGACGGGTTATAGTTACAGCGCCTTCATCCGGCTCTCTGTATACTTCCCGCAGAATCGCCTCGATAATCAGCCCTTTGGGGGGAACAGAGTATTCCTTTCCCCGGTAAACCCAGACGCGGCAATCTACATCATCACCGCAGAGATCACCACAGGACTCACACAGGCTTTCCTTTACCTCCAACTGGATATCCCGACCGTTAATGCGGATGGTGGGGGAACTGACAAACCCCAGCTCCAGGGCTTGTTCCTCAGTCTGCACGTGGATTTTTCGCACATTCACCTCAATGCCGGTTGCTTCCAGGACATGGGAGACCTCCGAGACGGCTTCTTCAAGGCTGGACTGTGTTCCCCGGCAAGGAACGCAGACGTTCAGGTCCAAAAACATGAACTCGATGTCCAGGCGTCTTTTTTCAGTACTGGTTGTCGATGAGTCCGTTTCATGGGGAGCGCAGCAGGACGATTGACCGGCGGTCATCTGGGATTTAGCCGGAGGAGAACAGCAACAGCTGCCTGCCGTAGTCGCAACTGACTGGGTGGTATCGGGGCAACAGCAACCCTCGCCAGCCCTGTCAGCTTTTATAGACGGGGGCATTAGTTTATTGTTTGCGAGTGAACCACCAGATAGATTAGAACTCTGATAGGCTTGTATGCTTTTTAAAATATCCACGGGAGTGGGAAGCCGGCCGCATTCTCCGCGGTTGTCAAAAAGGTTCTGCCCGTTGGCGGTTACCTGAAAGATGCCGTTATGCCCTTCAATTAACTGGGCCGTCAAACCGAGATTGCTTTTGATTACGGCCGCCATACTGGTGGCCAAATCAAAATAACCTCATTCAACGCAGTAGGTAATCTGAATGTTTACAGGTTCCTTTTTATTATTCATCGCTATTCCTCCTTGTGTAGACCTTTTTGAACCTCTCGTATTAATAGACGGGATTCCGGTAAAAAGGATGCAAAATTAAACTAAACTGCTGTACAGTGAGGACAGTTGTTTCTTTTATGCCGGTAGTCAAGTATATTTCCCAACCGGTCAAACTCAAATTGACAGCAGTCCAGAAGAATTCCTTTTAACTCTTTCCTGGCTCTTTGAATTCTTAATTTGGCTCCGGACAGTGAAAGGCCGAGTTTTTCGGCCAGTTCCTTTTGTGTTAAGCCTTCAAATTCAGGCAATAGTATAGCTTGCCTGTGTTTTTCAGGCATCTTGGGCGGCTGCTTTAGTCAGTAAGGTGACCAGATCCTGTACTTTTGGCACTCTTCCGCTTGCCACTACTCGGTTATTTATTTTTATAGCTGGAGTCGAGATAATCCCGGCTCTTGCTATCTCAGCAAAATCCTTCACAGCTTCAACCTGTGCGTCAATCCCGGACAATCGAACGGCTTCATGAATTGTGTCGAGAACCTTGTCTCCACCACAACATGACATGTATACTTTTACTAACATACTACATTCCTCCTCAACCTGTTTTTTAAAAGGAACCGGGTCGTGAAGCGAACTAGATTAATGCGTTAAACACATAACCGACGACTACGCTTCCCAGTGCCACAATACCAACAAAGATCCATATGAGCGGTAATTTGATAACTTTCCGGAGCATCACCAACTCCGGAATGGAGATGCCGATAACGGACATCATGAAAGCGAGTGTAGTCCCAAGCGCAGCGCCTTTAATGATAAATGCCTGAATAATGGGAATCACGCCGACGGCGCTGGCATAAAGCGGTACCCCTAGCAGCACTGCGATAGGTACATTCCACCACGCTCCTTTGCCCATGTATTCACTTACGAAATCGACGGGCATATAGCCATAGATGGCCGCTCCAAGCGCGATACCGCCAACTAGATAATGCCAAACACCGGCAAGTATCTCGCGCACAGCCTTATAGCCATCAGCGATCCTGTCTCCCCATGTTATGGGCAATATCTCATTATTGCCTTCTTCCAATTCGTGTTTTGACTCTTCGGCCAGGAGATCCTTCACCCAGGGCTCCAGGAAGCGTTCGGGGTGTATTCGAGCAATAACTAACCCTCCTATTACTGCTTTCGTCATTCCCAGCAAACCATAAAGAACGGCGATCTTCCAACCATACAGGCCAAAGAGAAGGGCAAGCGCTACCTCATTGACCACAGGACAGGAGATTAGGAAGGCCATCGCGACGCCGATTGGTATACCTGATTGTAGAAAACCTAGAAATAGGGGAATTGCAGAGCAAGAACAAAACGGAGTTGGGATGCCCACGAGCGCAGCGAGAATGCTCCCAACAACCTCCCCTCGACCGGACAATATCGTTCGTATGCGCTCAGGTGAGAGAAATGAACGTATAATTCCAACTATAAACGTGATGAGGATCAGAAGTATCAACACCTTGGGGGCATCAGCTATAAAGAAAGCAATGGCGCCTCCCAGGTGGCTGCCGTTGGCAAAGCCAAGTAATTCACAAGTAAACCAATTGGCAAACGGATCTAATTGGCTGTAGACTAAACACAATATTAAACCGTAAAACAATGTTCTAAGAGGCAACGCATAATTATGCGCTGGCTTTATGGGGTTTTCCGACGCAAGATCATTTTTTTCCTCGACAACATTCATTTATCCTCAAGCTCTCCTTATTATGTAATGATGTTTCTAAAACTTATTCAAGCGATATTATTTTTTATGGCTTTCAAGATATAATCAGCCACTTCGCCCCAGGCCCGGGAAGCCACCTGCCAGGCCTCCTCTCCCTTTGGGGTCAGTGTATATACCTTGCGTTCACGACCGGAGACAACCTGGGCAAGTAAACTTACCAGCCCGGCGTCCGTGAATTCCTTTAATACCGGGTAAAGACTGCCTTCCGTGGGAGCGCAGCAGCCATTGGTGAGTTCGGCTACCTGTTTGGTGATTTCATAGCCATGCAGAGGCTGCCCGTATAGCACATGGAGAATAAAAAAACGGGAAAGACTCATTTTAATCAAGCCAGCCCAGTATTCTTGTGATTCGTATTTTATTACAAAAACCTCCTCCCGCTTACATATAGACATAATATGCATTGACCACAAATACATTATAGGGCTATGTATAAATAAGTGTCAATAAAAAGATTGACTCAAAAAAAAACAATAGTTATTATATATTTAAGCATTTAAATATGTATGCAAGTAAAGCAGGAGTGGGATTGGGTAAAATGAAAAAGGTATGTAATATCTTATCTTCGTCCAAATTTTCATTTTACGTTTTCCAAGGTAAATATTTATGGAATGGTAAGGATATACAATATGCTTAAAAATTTAATATTTGAAGAAGGGATTATGCCATGATAAACAGCTTAAAGGCGCTGGCAGACTCGCACAGGCAAAATATATTAAAACTGTTGGCCTGTCAGGAAATGGGGGCCTGTGAGATTATCCAGGTTATCGGCCTGTCTCAGCCGGCCATTGCGCACCATTTGAAAATCTTAAAACAGGCAAAGCTTATTAACAGTCAGAAGGAGGGGAAAAATGTATTTTACACCTTGGATAAAGAGGGCTTGAAGGAATGTTTGAATCAAATGAATCATTTCCTTGAAGAGCTTTCTTGTTTTTCCTGTTCCACAACGAAACCTTCGCTGCTCAGGCAAAACCCTAATCTCTGTATCGAACTGGGTTACAAGCCCGAGGTTTGCGAAACGGAGATTCATGAAGAACAAAGTTATAAAGAAGAAGTGGGAGGTAACTAGAAGTATGTCTGAAAAAGCCTCGGCAAAATTGTCCCTACTTGACCGCTATTTGACCGCGTGGATCTTTCTGGCTATGTTTTTTGGGGTAGGGCTGGGCTATGTTGTTCCAGAAGTGGCAACCCTTTTAAAAAAATTCCAGGTTGGGACCACCTCAATCCCTATCGCTATCGGCCTGATCGTGATGATGTATCCGCCGCTGGCCAAGGTTAAGTACGAGGAAATTGGCAGGGTATTTAGAAACGGTAAGGTCCTGGCACTCTCTCTGGTTCAGAACTGGATCATCGGACCCATCTTGATGTTCTTCCTGGCTGTCATCTTTTTGCAGAATTACCCCGAATATATGGTGGGCATAATTATCATCGGCCTGGCCCGCTGCATCGCCATGGTCATTGTCTGGAATTCCCTGGCCAAAGGAGATTCGGAATACGCGGCGGCGCTGGTGGCCTTGAACTCGATTTTCCAGGTGCTTCTCTTTTCGGTTTACGCGTACTTTTTTGTTACCTTTTTGCCCCAGTGGCTGGGCATCAAGTCGATGGCCATCCATATTTCCATGTCGGAAGTGGCTAAAAGCGTGGCGATTTATCTGGGTATTCCATTTATTGCCGGAATTATCACCAGGTTTTCCCTGATGCCGGCCAAGGGCAAAGAATGGTATGAGCAAAAATTTATTCCCAAGATCAGCCCTCTCGCACTAATCGCCCTGTTATTTACGATCGTCGTTATGTTCTCTTTGAAAGGCAACTATATCATCACCCTGCCGGCGGACGTGGTTAGAATCGCCATACCGCTGCTCATTTACTTTGTAATCATGTTCTTCCTGTCCTTTTTCCTCAGTAAATCATTCGGGGTCAATTACGGCCAGAGTACGACACTCGCTTTCACCGCCGCCAGCAACAACTTCGAACTGGCTATCGCGGTCGCCGTGGCGGTATTCGGTATTGACTCCGGACAGGCTTTTGCCGCAGTTATCGGCCCCCTAATTGAGGTGCCGGTGATGATTGGCCTGGTCAATGTTGCTCTGGGCTTCAAGCGGAAATATTTTAACCATGAATTGCAGGGAGCAAGCTAACGGCTGGATAAAAAGAAGTGGGCGGGTTTCTTAACCCGCCCGATTAATCTTTATAGCAGTTTTAAATTGGTGTTAGCAGCAACTGCTGCTATCGCAACCGCAGCCAGAATTTTCTACTGGTGCTTTTGTTTTTTCTTCTATACCTAATACCTTGTATGCCGCCTGACGGATGGCCTTTGCAGGGATATCTTCATACTCGTCGCCTTCATACCTTATCGTTCGACAGTAGGTTTCATTTCCCAGTAAAGTTGTACAGGAATCACAGTAGTTCTGTGATACCTCGATATTCAGAATATCTTCAATGGGAACTCCATTAAAGAGGATAGTATTTGATTGAGGAATTTGGGTATCATCAAGTTTGGTCTCGAACCATTCTACCTCAATCCCCTGTGGTTGTAGGGCTCTGTTTAATCTTTTTACTTCCTGATTAAGATTTTCACCCGTATCATAACAACGGTTGCAGGTTTCACCTTCCACATCAAGGTGCTTCCATTCAATTTTAAGTGTTTTCATTTACATACCTCCTGTTTTTTAAAATCTTTATACCTTCATATAAAAAGACGGGGGTTTTGAAAAAAGGATGCAAGATTAATCTAAACTGCTGTACAGTGAGGACAGTCGTTTCTTTTATGCCGGTAGTCAAGGATGTTTCCCAAACGGTCAAACTCAAATTGACAGCACTCCAGAAGAATTCCTTTTAACTCTTTCCTGGCTCTTTGAATCCTTGATTTGACTCCGGACAGTGAAAGACCAAGCTTTTCAGCCATTTCCTTCTGGGTTAAGCCTTCAAATTCAGACAAGAGGATAGCTTGCCTGTATTTTTCAGGCAAATAATTAATCATAGATTGAAGGCACGGGATAATATCCTGATTTGTATTTATAATTGCTGCAGGCTCATCTATGATATTTTCAGATACTATGGGTAGTTGTGTTTTGGTTTTTTGCAAGCGGTAATAGTCTATGACAGCATTGCGGGCAATTTGAAATACCCACGCCCTTAATTTACTTTCTTCTTTGAGACAGCCGATATGGTTATAAATCTTAAAGAAAATTTCCTGTAAAATATCCTCCGCATCATACTCGTCTTGTACACGGCCGGCAATAAACCGTTTTAACGGTTCTTTAAAATCTTCCCAAATCTCGTTTGTGCTAACCAACTTTACTCACCACCGTTAAGTTAATGCAATTCTAATTGGAACGCCAGAAAAATAAATCCGGTATATCATTGTTCATGACTTACCTCCCGATAACCAGTCGACTACTTCTTCGTATTTCGGTGCACGGCCAGCGCATACTGCTTTGCCATCGATAACGAGGGCCGGCGTGCGCATGATGCCCCGTTTTATGGCCTCCATCGTGTCACTAGCCTTTGTCACTTCTGCATTGACACCGCTTTCATTCACTGCCCGTTCAACCAAATCATAGACATTGCTGGATTTACAACAGCTCGATTCAAAAACCTCGATCTTCATCTTTTTCCCTCCTAAATTTTTTAAACTATCGCGTTAAAGAGATAACCTGTGAGTATGATCGCTACGGTAAGAATACTAACATATATAGCGATCAGTTTTACCTTAAGTACCCTTTTGAGAATAATCATTTCCGGTAAACTAAGTGCCGCTACGGCCATCAAGAACGCAAGTGAGGTTCCAAGCGGCAATCCCTTTTCTATTAATGCGTAAACGATCGGGACCATACCCGCGACGCTGTTATACATCGGCACGCCGATCAATACTACTAACGGTACCGCTAGCGAGTTGCCCCGGCCCGCATAGGTTACTAGGAAATCGCTCGGTACATAACCGTGAATAAACCCTCCGACGGCCATCGCCACAGCAACGTATAGCGCAATCTTTCTCACAAGGTTAATAGTAAATCTCTTTGCCTCCCGGCACCTCTCGGCAAAGGTTGGTTCGTATATTTCCACGTCCTCGCTTTTTATTTGGTACACGTAGTCTTCGACCAGATGTTCAAGATTAAATTTACCGATAACATAACCACTGATAATAGCGATAACGACGCCGCTGGTCACATATAACAGGGCGACCTTCCAGCCGAACATGCCAAGCAGCATAATCAAGCCAACCTCGTTCACCATGGGCGACGATACTAAAAACGAAAATGTCACACCTAAGGGAACGCCCGCTTCGATAAAACCGATGAATAGTGGAACGGCGGAACACGAACAGAAGGGGGTTAGTATCCCGATTAAAGCAGCCAGGATGTTCCCGACAAAGGTCCGCCGATTACTTAAATACTTCTTCGTTTTTTCCGGCGGAAAGTAGGAGCGGATAATGGAAACGGCGAAGATCGCCACAGTCATCAGCACCAGTATTTTCGGCACACCATACATGAAGAAGTTGAGAGCGGTAGTAAAAGGATCGCCGGGGGGCAGACCCAGCCAGTCGAAAACTACCAAATCAGCAAAATACTTGAACATGACATCTTCTCCTTTAAGTCCCTGTGGTTACCCGTGAGCCAGTTATTAACAACACCGGGAGCCTTTTAATGCATGAACCAGATATTGCAAACTTTCAACGATCTGATCACGCTTATCACCAGGCAAAGCAGCAATAACCTCTTCGAAATACAATGTCATCCGCTTTTCTATATCTACAAAGATGGATTGCCCCTTGTCGCTCAGGCGCAGGGTAACGTATCTCCGGTCTTCCGGATCAGTTTCCCGTACCAGGACTCCATTATTTGCGAGTTTATCGACAGACCTGCTGACAGTGCTTTTGTCAACCCCGAGAATCTCTGCCAACAGGTTAACAGACATAGTCCCTGCTCTACCGATTTCAACTATTGTCTGGCACTGACTCAGCGTTATGTCACAACAAGAAGCCTCACCCCGTTCCAGAACTCCTAATTTGCGGACTAAAAGCCGTAAACTTTCTCTCAGTAATTGCGCTTGGTTGAGGTTATACATTTGAAAATTACCACTCCTTCTAGTTGCATTGTGCCATATTTGGCTCACGCAACAATTGTATCATGCAAATCTTGTATTATACAATTATTATTTTAAAAAAATTTACTCGTATTGTATTAGTAGCAAGGTCGCTGCAGCAATTGACTTTCCCGCTCAAAATAGACTCTCGTGAAAGCTTGATTATATTTCTAGCAATACCCTGGGATAATAACACAACACAAAGATACAATAATAAACAATAAACTCTATGGTTGTTTTACCCGGTAATTTTTTGGAGGGGGTTTTTATGCTAAAATTTATTGCTGATACCCTGGTATACCGTTGGATAGGAATCAGCCCGGGAACGGTAGTGGGGGAATCTTTAAATTTCTTTATTTATGATACTATGAAAATCTTTTTGCTTTTGGCGGTAATCATCTTTGTGGTAGCGGTGATCCGCAGCTTTTTCCCGCCCGAGCGAGCGCGTCAGATGCTCGGCAACCGCCGCGAATATGTGGGAAACACAATGTCTGCCCTGCTGGGCATTGCGACTCCCTTTTGCTCTTGTTCCGCAGTCCCTCTTTTTATTGGCTTCCTGGAGTCCGGCTTGCCGCTGGGCGTAACCTTTTCCTTTTTAATATCCTCTCCCACCGTAAACGAAGTTGCCCTGGTCATGCTCTGGGGGCTGTTTGGCTGGAAAATTGCTCTGCTCTACGTTGTTACCGGGATAACCCTGGCCATTGTGAGCGGCATAATTATCGGCCGGCTGAAGCTGGAGCATCTGGTGGAAGAATATGTTTACAAAACCCGCATGGGAGATAGCTTGTTCACCGTTCCCAGTTGGCGGGAACGCCTGGAATATGCCCGTGATTATACAAAAGAAATCATCATGCGGGTATGGCCCTATGTCATTGTTGGCATAGGCATCGGGGCATTGGTGCATGGTTATGTGCCCGTTGATTTTGTGGTAAAATATGCCGGTCCGGGCAATCCGCTGGCCGTAATTGTAGCCGTGCTCTTAGCCGTTCCGCTTTATTCCAACGCGGCCGGGACCATACCTATCGTTCAGGCCCTGGTGGAAAAGGGCATGCCGATGGGGACAGCGCTGGCGTTCATGATGGCCGTGGTAGCCATCTCCATACCGGAATTGGTGATTCTTCGCAAGGTAATCAAGCCAAAACTACTGGCTGTGTTTGTGGGAGTTGTTTCCACGTCGATTATTTTCATTGGCTATTTATTCAATTTCGTATTTTCACATGGGTATATTTTTCAAGCACGTACTCTTTCATTCCTGTATCAAGCCGGGTTTTTGGGTAAATAACACGCTCAAGGTAGTGTTGCATGCTGTGAATTCAAACAGACTCACGGGAATTTTCGCTTTCTGACTGATTGACTATTTTATTATATAATAATATTATTAAATCAAGCCTCGCTGTTTGTTAGGCAAGAAATATTTTATTTGTAAAGGGGGATTTTATAATGGCTAAGAACTGGTATCCGATTATTAATTACGACAATTGTATTGAGTGTGGAGCTTGTATTAACAAATGTTCGCATGGTGTTTACAAAAAAGAAGGAGAAAAGCCTGTAGTGGTACACCCTGAAGGGTGTATCGACGGATGCCACGGATGTCAGAATTTGTGCCTTGTGGAGGCCATTACATACTTTGGTGAAACGGGTGAAAGAAAAGCAGGTGGCTGCGGCTGCTGCAGCTGATATTTAATGATAACTTCCGGAATGCGGCTGTACTCAATACGGCCGTATTTTAATGCTGCATTGAATAAGGGGGTTTGATTTGTGTTTGATGTATTTACTATCATATTATATGTCCTGACTGCGGGACTGCTTTTGCTTTCTTTTTTGCAGGACAGGAAAAAGACGAAGATGGCGCTGAAAAAAGCGTGGAAGTCATTTGAAAATATACTTCCTCAGTTTCTATCCATTTTAATTATTATTGGGATTATGCTTGCGGTATTAAGTCCTGAAACAATATCCAGACTTATAGGCCAGCAGTCAGGCTGGGTCGGTATGGTTATCGCATCTGTCATCGGTTCAATTACGTTAATACCCGGGTTTGTAGCATTTCCACTGGCTTCTGCGCTATTGAAAAGCGGAGCTGGTTTCATGCAGATAGCAGTATTTATATCAACCCTGATGATGGTTGGAATTGTTACAATGCCTGTTGAGATAAAATACCTTGGTAAAAAAGCTGCAATTCTAAGGAATACCCTGGCGTTCATATTTTCATACATTGTCGCGATAGTGATTGGGGTGGTGTTAGCGTGAAAGAAATCATTAAACGGTATAAGTTTTTTGTAATATTGGTAGCTGTCAACTTAGGTATCTTAGCAGTTTATCCTTTCACAGGTCAAAAATCTATAAGTATAACCTGGAGTAATACTCTGGAGATGCTTTCTGTCCTACCACCCATTTTTATACTCCTCGGACTATTGGATGTTTGGGTGCAAAGAGAAACCGTGATTAAGCTGATGGGTGAGAAATCGGGATTTATCGGGGTCGCGTTAGCCTTCTTTTTGGGTTCTGCGGCAGCAGGCCCATTATATGCAGCTTTTCCGGTTACGGGAGTGCTTTTGAAAAAAGGAAGTAAATTCTCCAATGTGCTTATATTTATTGGAGCATGGTCTACAACTAAGATACCCATGCTATTGTTCGAGGCCTCTTCAATGGGGTGGAAATTTATGATCACACGGTTTATCATAAATATCCCCGGAATAGCATTGATAGCTTATGTAACGGAAAAACTTTTAAGTGAAAAAGAAAAACAATATATTTATGATAATGCGGTAACTATGAAATAAAATTGAGCGTCCTAATTTAAAAACAGGCAGGATATTAACTGTGATGTCTTGAGATTATTAATATAAATTGAGACATCTATTTTATTCAGCAGGGGCAGTAAGTTTTCCTG
>JBAZQW010000231.1:0-3813 GCA_041645005.1 Desulfotomaculaceae bacterium
CTTACAACCTTGATAAAATTGAAAAAACTAGTTTTCCCGCAGGGCGTATATTATCTGGGGAAGACATCCGCGCCAACCAGGATACCATAAGCAACATCCGTTTGTGGGATTGGGAACCGCTGAAGCAAACTTACAGTCAGCTTCAGGAAATAAGATTGTATTACGAATTCCCCGATATTGATGTAGACCGCTATACCATCAACGATAAGTACCGTCAGGTAATGCTTGCACCCAGAGAATTAAACCAGGAACGACTGCCCGTCCAGGCCAAAACCTGGGTTAACCAGAGACTCGCCTATACTCACGGTTATGGTATAGCCATGAGCCCGGTCAATGAGCTGTCCGGGGAAGGACTGCCGTCGTTTTTCCTAAAAGATATACCCCCGATGGGAAATACCGACCTGCAGGTAAGCAGGCCGGAAATTTATTACGGAGAACGGACCGACCAGTACGTTATAGTTAACACGAAATCAAAAGAATTTGACTATCCCAAGGGTGATGAAAACGTGTACTCTACTTACGAGAGCGACGGTGGAGTTCAGATTTCAGACTTCCTGCGCCGGGTTATGTTCGCGCTGTCACTGGGAGACTATAAACTCCTTCTATCCAGCGAGGTAGACAACAACAGCAGGGTTTTGTACTACCGCAACATTCATCAGAGAATCCAAAAGATAGCTCCGTTTTTGGAGTTTGACAAAGACCCCTATATTGTAACCAGCGAAGGCAAGCTGTACTGGATGTGGGATGCCTATACCACGACCGATAGTTTTCCGTATTCAGAGCCTTACAATAAAGTAAGCAATTATATTCGCAACTCGGTGAAAGTAGTCATAGACGCTTACTCAGGACAGGTGAATTTTTATATCAGCGATGAAAATGACCCGCTGGTTGTAACTTACAGCAAGATCTTTCCCAGTATGTTCAAGTCTCTGGACGAAATGCCGGATGATTTAAGAAAGCATATCCGCTATCCGGTGGACCTTTTTAGCGCTCAGGCCCAGATGTATGGTGTTTATCATATGGATGACCCGTCTCTTTTTTATAACAAAGAGGACAAATGGAACATTGCCACGGAGATGCTCGGCAAGGACGAGAAACAAATTGAACCATACTACACCATTATCAAGCTGCCAGGGACTGATAAGCCGGAGTTTATTTTGATTGTGCCCTACACTCCGCAGAGTAAAAGGAACATGATTGCCTGGATGGCCGCCAGTTCTGACGGTGCTAATTATGGTAAACTTATATCATATAACTTCCCCAAGCAGGAGCTTGTTTACGGGCCAGCTCAGATAGAAGCGCGGATAAACCAGGATACTGTCATCTCGCAGCAATTATCACTGTGGGATCAACGTGGCTCGAATGTAATCAGGGGCAACCTGCTGGCAGTACCTATAAAGGACGCCCTCCTTTATGTAGCGCCTATCTACCTGCAGGCTGAACAGAGCAAGATGCCTGAACTGCGCAGGGTTATAGTATCACATGGGGAAATGGTGGTAATGGAGCCAACACTTGAAAAAGCACTGGAAAGAATATTCGGCACGGAAAGCGGGGTTAAGGATCCCGTAAAACTTCCAGATACAGGCTCCCAAACCGCTCCGCTTAGTCTAGCCGATCTGGCTAAAAGTGCAAACCAGCTGTACGATGAAGCACAGAATAAATTGAAAGCCGGTGATTGGGCTGGTTACGGTGAAAGTTTAAACAAATTAAAACAGACTTTAAACGAGCTGGCAGATAAAGCAGGTAAATAATATTGATTTAATCATGAGACCGGAGACTCAAAAACAACCAACCAATATCTGATAAAAGCTGCCGGTCCTGGCGCCGCAGCTTTTTACTTTTATTATTTTAATAAACAGGCTGGCTTAAGCCTGTTTTAGGCAAAAGGAGGGTGATATTTTGGCTTTAAGCAAGAAAGTCAGACGGATTGGTGTTTTAACGGGAGGTGGGGATTGTCCCGGCTTAAACGCGGTCATCCGGGCGGTGGTGAAAACGGCGATTTCAAATTACCGGCTTGCAGTAGTCGGTTTTGAAAACGGCTTCGGTGGTTTGATTCAAAACAGGTCCAGAGATTTATCATTAAACGATGTGGCTGGCATTCTACCAAGGGGCGGCACCATTCTTGGAACTACAAACAGGGACAACCCTTTTCATTACCCAATGCTTATAAAAGGCCAGAAAGTATTCAGGGATGTATCGGACCGGGTTATAGAGAACATTAATATCCAAGAGATCGACGCTTTGATTGTGATAGGTGGTGACGGAAGCCTCAGCATCGCCAGGGATCTTTGTGAAACAAAGGGGTTACCTGTGGTGGGCGTGCCTAAAACCATAGACAATGACCTTTCAGCCACCGACCAGACCTTTGGCTTTGATACTGCCTTGAATACAGCTACAGAAGCTCTTGACAAGCTGCATACAACCGCTGAATCACACCACCGGGTAATGGTGCTTGAGGTTATGGGTCGCTATGCTGGATGGATTGCCATTGAGGCCGGTATAGCAGGTGGCGCAGATGTTATTTTGATTCCAGAAATCCCTTATTCCATAGAAAAAGTATATGGTAAAATATATGAAAGAAGGGACCGCGGAAAATTATTCAGCATAGTTGTTGTTGCTGAGGGCGCAAAAACGGTTGGCGGAGAACTGGTAGTTCAGCGGACGGTTGAAGATAGTTTCGATCCTCTTCGTTTGGGAGGTGTCGGGAATTTAGTCGCAAAACAAATCGAAGAGGAAACCGGAATGGAGGCAAGGGTAACTGTACTCGGTCACCTCCAGAGAGGCGGCACGCCAACCGCATTTGACCGTATCCTGGCAACACGTTACGGAGCGGGCGCCGTTGAGCTGGTCATGGCTGGCAAGTACGGTGAAATGGTCTGTCTGCGCACACCTAATATTGAGTCAGTGCCCCTGGCTGAAGCTGTGGGCGAAATGCGTCTGGTCCCGGTTGGCGGCGATCTGGTACGCACAGCAAGACTGGTTGGCATAAGCTTCGGCGACTAATTAGGATTAGGGGATGATAAATGTGCAACAAAAAACCCCCTGGGAAATAGCTGTTGATTTTCACGGTCATAGCTGCCCGGGCCTGGCCATAGGATTCCGGGCCACGGAACTTGCCATGGAAGCTTTGGGCGCTAAGCGTGCTGTTGATGAAGAACTGTTGGCAATAGTCGAAAATAACGCCTGTGGCATAGATGCTGTGCAAACACTGGCTGGCTGCAGTTTTGGCAAGGGGAACCTTTTGTTCAAGGATCTTGGAAAACAGGTGTTCACCTTTATGCGCCGCAGGGATGGGGTAGCGGTCAGGGTAGCGGTAAAATACGGTTCCAATTTCGATCCGGATTATAGCGGGCTTAAAGAGCGGATAAAGTCGGGTACGGCCAGCTTGGATGACAAAGAAAGGTACCCTGCGGCAATGAAAAAACGGATTCAAAACATTTTAAACGCAGGCACAGACGTGTTTGAGGTTGAAAAAGTAAATCTTGAGCTGCCTGCCGCAGCAGCCATTTACCAGACCCTGCAGTGCGCCAAATGTGGTGAGGGAGTTATGGAACCCAGAGCCAGATTAAAGTCCGGCCAGATTGTTTGCCTACCATGCTTTGAAAGAAGTGAGGACCAATGCTAAATATTGAAATACCTGGGAAAGAAAAACTTACCATAAAGAACATCGTCCTGGATTTTAACGGTACCATAGCCCTTGATGGGGTGCTTTTGCCCGGTGTGCAGGAGAAGCTAAACGCGCTTGCAGTTGGTTTAAACATCTATATCCTTACCGCTGATACCTTCGGTACGGCCAGTACAGCTTGTGCAGCC
>JBAZQW010000230.1:0-3813 GCA_041645005.1 Desulfotomaculaceae bacterium
TGACGAGACCGCCCCGTGGGCGCTGGCCAAGGATCCCGACAGGCGGGAGAGGTTGGCTACGGTTATGTACAATCTGGCTGAGAGCCTGCGGTTTATCACCATTATGGCCGCGCCCTTTATGCCCAAACTGCCGGCCAGGGTCTGGGCCCAGTTGGGGCTGGAAGACCGTCCGGATCTCCAGACATGGGAATCTCTAAGCTGGGGCAAACTGCCCGCCGGCACCGTCTTAAAGCGCGGCGAAGCACTATTCCCGAGGATTGATACTACTGGTAAGAAGTAAACATATTGACAGGATTTACAGGATTAATTTACAGGATTTAAATAATTCTTTTCCAAGTAAAAAGTTCTAATAAATTGTTTATGATCACGGAATTAATAGAGCTTAATTTTTTAAAATTTAGTTTATCTAAAATCCTGTTAATCAGTTCAAATCCTGTTAATCCTGTCTAATTGTTAAAATGCAAAAAGGAATGGTGTAATATGATCCTGTTTGACACGCACGCCCACCTTGACGACGAGGTCTATGACCAGGACAGGGACGAGATGATCCAGCGCGCCAGGCAAGCTGGCATGAAGCATATAGTAAATGTGGGATTCAACCTTGAGACAGCCCTGGGCTCAATTAAACTGGCGGAGAAATATGACCTGATTTACGCGGCTGTGGGATTTCACCCCCACAATGCCGCCGAGGCCGGTCCCGGTTATCTGGCGGAACTGGAAAAAATAGCTTCCCACCCCAGGGTGGTGGCGCTGGGTGAAATGGGCCTGGATTACTACCGGGACCTTTCACCCCGTCCGGTGCAGCAGAAGGTGTTCAGAGAACAGCTGTCGCTGGCCAAAAAACTGGGGAAGCCTGTAATCATACACGACCGTGACGCTCATGGTGATATCATGGAAATTTTGCGAGGGGAAGGGTTGGGACCTGCCGGGGGGGTAATGCATTGTTATTCGGGGAGTTGGGAAATGGCCAGAGATTGCCTTGAGATGGGATTTTATATTTCAATCGCGGGGCCGGTCACTTTCCCCAAAGCTCCCAGGCTGAAAGACGTGGCTGCCCGCGTTCCAGGCGACCGCCTGCTGGTTGAGACAGACGCTCCCTATCTTACTCCCATGCCGCACCGGGGAAAGAGAAATGAGCCGGCCTACGTTTTTTTCACAGCTGAAGAGGTTGCCAGGCTCAGGGGAATGAAAACAGAAGATTTAGCACAAATGTGCACCGAAAATGGCAGGAGATTATTCCGAATTGCTTGAATAATGTACCTAAAGCTTAAATATTTGAAAGGGGTCCATGGGTTTGGGAAAAGGTGTATAAAGGAGGGCAATTGATGGGCGAGAAGAAAAACGGTTTGATTCTGGTAAACACCGGCAATGGCAAGGGTAAAACCACCGCTGCTTTAGGCATGGCCTTCAGAGCCTGGGGTCAGGGGATGAAGGTGCTGGTCCTCCAGTTTATTAAAGGCGGCTGGAAGTACGGCGAACTGAAAGCCGCTGAAAAACTCGGTCCTGACTTTGAAATGCGCCAGATGGGTGAGGGTTTTATCAAGGGACCGGGCGATCAGTCCCTGGATGAACACCGTCATGCCGCCACGGAAGCCCTGGAGGCTGCCAGATTCGAAATTTCCTCCGGTAAATACGATCTTATCATTCTTGACGAAATCCTGTACGCCGTTAATTACGGACTGGTTTCCCTGGACGATGTCCTGGGCCTGATGGCCGAGAAACCGGATAACCTTCACCTTGTTCTAACTGGCCGCGACGCTCCCCCGGAGGTTATCGAGCGGGCAGACCTGGTTACCGAAATGAAGGAAATAAAACACCACTACACCAGGGGTATCCCCGCCCAGAAAGGGATTGAATTTTAGATGATTTATTTTTCTAAGGGGAGGGTATGGTGAATGCGCCAGGTACCAGTCGCGATGGCATGGCTCATAAACGCTTTTGAGAACAGCAGCCAGCACTCTGAATACTATATTGACCTGCAAACCGGTGACATTAGATATTTTTCACCAATGGATTTTCCCGAGCATGAAGACACGATGAAAAAACTAGATAAACAGCCTGACCGCTTTATCAGGCTCCCCAAGCTGGAAAAGGAACTGTCATTAAAGATTAAGCAGGATTTTGTGTCAAGCCTGGAAGATCAGGATTTAAAAAAACAGCTGGAAAATGAACTTGAGGATGCAAGGTTCAGAAGGGTGTTAATGGACTACGAAGATGAACGGCGCAAGTGGTACAGGTTTCAAAACGAGAGGTACACGGAGTTTCTTAAAAAATGGTTCGGGGAGAAGAATATAGAACTGGTTGAAAAATCAATGTAAAAAGGAGACGCCGGGTGTCAAGATAACACCCGGTTTAATATTTTTCATGTTTAAAAAAGCCAGTTAAAATAAGCCCTCCGCTATAACCGATGAAAAGCGACAAAAACAAACCCTACCCAAAACCGCCAACTTATAGTAAAATGTCAATGTGTTAGTAAACTAGCGGCACAGGTACCAGGACAGCGATTTGGGCAGAGACAATAGCAGGAAAATGTGCAAATGAAAGGTGATAGATAAAAGAGTAATGAACCTAAGAAGTGCCGGACCTGTCGCAAAGGAGGCATTTGATGAGTTGGAAGGTATTATTGGAAAGGTGGATGCACAAAGGAGATAGAAGGCCGGGCTCATTCCGGCAAAGAGGATTTAAGATTTACTGGGCGGTGGCCGCGCTTGTATTGACAGTTACCCTGTTTGGCTGTTACACCTGGTTTAATAAAACGGTCACGCTGGTTGTGGACGGTAAGGAAACCAGGGTAAAAACTTTTTCCCACACTGTCGGCGGTGTTCTGAAGTCAAACGAAGTGGCGCTGCTGGATAAGGATCAAGTTACGCCACCGGTAGATACTTCTTTGGGAAAGGGTATGGTTATATCAGTTAAAAGCGCCCTTGACGCGAACATTTCCCTGGATGGGCAAGTTTTGCAGGTTAGGACCCAAAGTCAAACAGTAAGCGATCTGCTCAAAGAATACGCGATAAACCTGGGGCCGGACGACGAGGTGAAGCCTGAGGCGGGTGCTCCCGTCGTTCAGGGTATGAATGTTCTGGTGGCCAGGATTGGTACAGAAACAGAAGCAAAAGAAGCCCCTGTTGATTTTGAGACGGAAAACAGATACACCACCCAACTGCCACAGGGCGCCACCCGTGTCGCCCAGGAAGGCCGGGCAGGAGCCGAACGGCAAACCTGGCTGGTTACATACAGGGACAAGATTGAGGTAAGCCGCCAGTTGCTGTCAACAGAGGTAATCTCGGAAGCTGTAAATAAAATCATTATGGTAGGCAGCGGCCTGGTAGTGTCAAGGGGCGGTGAGGATATCAGGTATTCCGAAGCCGTGGATATGTTGTCATCCGCCTATTCCTACACCGGGTATAACACAGCAAGCGGAGTTGCACCCTACTACGGAGTGGTTGCGGTTGACACAAGCAATATCCCGATGGGGACCAGGCTGTATGTGGAGGGTTATGGTTATGCCACAGCGCTTGACCGGGGAAGCAGCATTACCGGAAATCGGATTGACCTGTTTTTTGAATCACATGAGGAGGCCATGAGTTGGGGCTTAAGGCGGGTTAAAGTGTATATTTTAGATTAGAACAAAGGCCGCAAGGCCTTTTTCTTTTGCCTGAATCGGGAATAATAAAAGGTAAACATTTGCATAATGTCGAACATCAGTGGGGAGTCCACGATTTAAAAAAACGCAAGAATAGGGGGGGCAGGGATTGTTTGAAGTCATATCACCGGCAGTGGTGCGCTCTATAATGCAGCGCTTCGGGATCTCCT
>JBAZQW010000232.1:0-3811 GCA_041645005.1 Desulfotomaculaceae bacterium
CAGGGGCGACAAATAAAAGAGGAGCAATTTAAAAAAAATGCCCCTCCCGCGCTTATTGGCTGTATTTGCTCCCTTAAATTAATTAAAACCTCTCATCCTGGAACCTTAACCGGTGAATTGTTTACAGGAAGATTAGTATTGGCACTACCGGAAGTATTCACTCCCGGAACAGTCTGGTTAGTCGTGCCGCCTGTGGTCACCCCGCCCGCCGGTTGGCCTGGTGTCTTCTGGCCACTCTGGGAGACAGGTTTGGAAGGTGCGATTTTGGGAGCCGTTTCAAGTGTGCCCACAGCAATTACCTTGTTTTTGGGGCTGTAGTCGCTATAAGGTAATGCTTCTCTCTTTTCCTGTACTCCATTAAATGACACTACCCGCTCGGCATAGGCCTTAAAACCGCTGGCGCCCTCCTGTTTGACAACCTGCTCACCCTTGGGCAGGTTCGGGTCGGTTTCGTAAACCACCTGGGGTGCAATTTCCTCGGTAACCCAGGAATAAACCCGCACATCTCTTTTTAAGGAGGTGTCGCCATATATTTTAAAGGTGATTTGACCGCCCGCGACAATTGATTTGATATACAGGTAATTACTCGTATCATTACGAAACCTTAGATCCAGGGCATTATCCACCACAGTCGCGTCACGTCCAATAGGAACGTAACTGACTGGCAGCGAGTGGCAGGTGCGCTCCACAATCTCCAGGTTTGCCAGCAGCACACTGTTGTAAAGGGTCGTTGAGACCTGGCACACACCCCCGCCGATCCCGTCCACAAGTTCATTATTGACAATAACCGGCGCGATTTTATAACCGGCTTCTGAACTGCGGGGACCCACAATTTCGTTAAAAGAAACAACCTGCCCGGGCATCACCAGTAAATCATCAAAGGCCTTCGCCGCGACACTGATATTATACGACCGGCTGACCATGCCGGCATTGAACCAGGTGGTATAGCTGCCTAAAAGACCGTTTACACCCATGGACTCAAGAGCGGCCGTGGTCCGCATAGGGACTACTGGCACCAGAGTCAGTTCCACCTCCGGTTTTACCCCTTCCAGAAGCACAGACGCAATATCCTTCTTTAGCGCTTCCAGATCCACACCGGTTCCGTCTTTACCGGGAACCACAGTTACTCTGTCCGAGGAGTCAATATTAAATGAGGCTTCTCCCGGCTCAACTGTTATTTCACGGGTCAACTCCTTAACCCGCCCGGCCAGTTTTTCCTGATCAAACTCAAAAATGGGCTGCAGGGGGCGTCCTGTCCTGCCAATCTGTTTCCTGTCCTGCCAGCGCTGGATCAACGAGCCCTGCCTTCCCGCGTTAAGAGCTTCCGTCATGATGGAGTCCAGGTTTAAATCAAAGCCAACCTCATTAAGAAGCAGCGGCCAACTCCAGCCGTGGTAATTTAAAACAACCCTCGTCGCCCGGATGGTTTGCTCCAACTCGGCTAGCTTAGTTATGCCTTCCTGCCTGTTCAGTCCACCCAGTTCGGTCCCCATTATTTCAACCCCGGGTAAAACTTTTTCCGCGGACGTGGTAAAAAAACCCGAGCTGAATAAGACCAGCGGTACGACAATAATAATAGCTATTAAGAATATTTTTATGATGCGGGAGGCTTTAACAGACATAAAAAAGCACCTCTTAGCAGTAAAAAAAGCCGGATAGTAGGGAATCCCACAACCAGCTTAAGTTTAGTAAAACTTATTCAACCTCTTCCTCGGCCATCATTTCCTCCCAGGCGTCTGAAACCTTTTCCCATTCCTCATCATCTTCTATGTCTACCAGCAGTTCATTTCCTTCTTCGTCTTGAGTAAATTTTAGAATAATTGCCTCATTGCTTTCCTCATCCACCGGGAGCAGAATAGCATATTCAGAACTGTCGACCTCTATGATATCGATGACAGTAAAGTCATGCTCCTCTCCTTCTTCATCCACCAGGGTTACAACCTCTTCGGCTTCGGTCAAGACATTCACCTCTTTAAAGTTTATTGAACAATTCTATCTAAAAAAAACTATCCTGTCAAGATTTCTCTCTTCACCATTTAATTTCGTTTGCCAACCCGCATTTTTACTCCTCAATACCCCCGCCATCTGTCCTCTTCCTACCCTGTGCATCGAGATAATTCTGCAAGATCAAAGCCGCCGCTACTTTATCAATCACCTGCCGGCGTTTAGCCCTGCGCAGGTCTGCTTTAATCAACAGTTTCTCCGCCGCTACAGTAGTAAGCCTCTCATCCCACATTTCCACAGGCAGGCCAAAGGATTTCTCCAGCCGGCGGGCAAATTCGAGTGCTTTTTCCGCTCGAGGGCCGGTGCTCCCATCCATATTCCGGGGAAGTCCCACCACAATTTTTTCGACCTTATTCTCAAGCGCTAATTCTTTAATTCTTTTTATGTTCTCAGCCACCCCGCCGCCGCTCATAATCACAGCCAGACCCTGCGCGGTCCATCCCATCTCGTCGCTAAGAGCAACCCCTATTTTTTTATCTCCTAAATCGATTCCTAAAATCCGCATGGTCAGATCACCTTTATACAAAAATCGGGGCAGACAGAGCCGCAATACCCACACAGTACACACAGTTTTTCATCTGCTGCCGCCTTGCCTCCGGTTAGACCCAAAGCGCCCGACGGGCACCTCTGAATACACTGCCCGCAACCGTTGCACCAGTCCTCAATATGAAGGCGCCTTGGTTGGCACCTGATAGTTAACTTAATGAAATCAGAAACCTTTTGTCCGCTAAAAAACCGGGTGTTATACTCCACTTCCTGGACTGTTCTCATCCCAACGGCAATGGAGTTTACTTCAGGTATGGACATTACATAGTTCAGGGCTTCTTCCGCGTTTCCGAGCAAATTCCCGCCGCCCAGGGCTTTCATAGCGTAAATTCCTTTACCGGCGGCGGCGGCAATCCTTATGGCCGCGAGCATATCCTCTTTTGTCCCGCCCCTTATACCGATTCCGGTCATATTAATCAAGGGGTGAATCACATCTATTTCAGGAATGGCGGCGGCTGCCATTACTCCCCCAACATGGTGGGTGGAGATGCCAAATGCTCTGATCACACCTCTTTTTTTAGCCTCTAAAAGATACTCTACCGCTTCCCAGTGCCCTTTGACTGTCAAAATCGATTCTTGCTCATGGAGCATAAAAATGTCTATGTAATCCCTGTCAAGCCCCGCGAGTGCTTTGTCTACGCTTTGTTTCATACCTTGATAGGTGTAAGCGTAGCATTTCGAGCAAATGACAACATCCTTGCTCAGACCACGGATGGCCTCGCGTATATATGGATAAGTGAGATAGAGTTCTGCCGTGTCAATAAAATTAACGCCTGCCTCCAGGGCGGTGTAAATCACCCGCGCCCCTTCTTTTAAAGGTAGCTTGGCCTGGAGCGGTCCGATGGTAAGTGCGCCGAAACAAAGACGGGATACCGCGATTCCGGTTTTCCCAAGAACCCTGTATTGCAACTGACTCCATCCCCCAGCTAAAGCTGCTCTATGTTCTCTTGCTTTAAATAATTCTTAACCAGTTCTTCTAGTAATTCATCCCGTTCCAGACGGCGGATCAGGCTGCGGGCATTGCCGTGACTGGTGATGTACGCCGGGTCTCCGGACAAAAGATACCCCACCAGTTGGTTGATCGGGTTGTACCCTTTTTCAGTTAACGCTGCGTAAACCTGATGTAAAATATCCCTGACCAGATTAACATCCTCAGCCTGAACCTTAAACATCATTGTTTTTTCTGACACATCCGAAGACATCCTTATACCCCCTCTCTTCATTTGTATATTTCTTCAATACTATTTCATTTCCTCCGTTG
>JBAZQW010000010.1:0-21976 GCA_041645005.1 Desulfotomaculaceae bacterium
ATCGACCTGGATAACTTCAAACTGGTCAATGATACACTTGGCCACGCGGCGGGCGATGAGCTATTAGTCACCCTGTCGCACATTCTGAAGAACAACCTGCGTGAAGGTGACCTCCTGGCCCGTTTTGGCGGAGACGAGTTTTGTGTGCTGCTGGAAGGCGCATCCTTTGAAGAGGCGGAGATTGTGGCTGAAAAGCTTCGCCGCGCCGTGGATCAGGACGAATTGTACATGGACATGCATAAATGCTGCCTAAACTTGAGCATAAGCATCGGCGTGGTTATGGTTGACGGTACACTGGACACGCAAAAGGTCCTTTCCTACGCGGACAATGCCCTCTATGTGGCCAAAGAGAGCGGCAGGAACAGGGTTACCTTCCTGAAAGCCGATGAAGATACGCAGGCAAAACTTGATGAAACAAACCGGATGGTCTCACTGATCGAGAGCGCTCTCCGGGATGACCTTTTTACCCTCTATTTTCAGCCGGTAATCAGGGTAAGTGACGGGAAAACAATGCACCATGAATTGCTCCTGCGACTTCATGATGAAGACGGGGAAATTATTCTGCCCGGCCGTTTCATACCTGTGGCTGAGCGATTTGGCCTGATGCCCCAGATCGACCGCTGGGTGGTGCAGTCTTCCCTGGTCGCCCTGCATAAATTCCCGGATCTTCAGCCTTTTATTAATCTTTCCGGGTTAAGCCTTGGCGATGAGGTATTGTTGGAGTTCATAGAAGAAAAGATCCGGGAGAGCGGTATCGATCCTACCAGGATCGGTTTTGAAATCACTGAAACAGCGGTTGTAAAGGATATGACCCGGGCTGAACGCTGGATCCGGCGGCTGAAAAAGCTGGGCTGCCGCTTTGCGCTTGACGATTTTGGCATAGGTTTTTCTTCTTTTGCCTACCTCCGCCTACTACCGGTGGATTACCTTAAAATTGACGGCAGCTATATTCGCGACATGGACAGGGATGCTACCCACCGGGCTCTGGTCAAGGCTATGAACGCGGTAGCGCATGCCCTGGGCAAGAAGACCATCGCCGAATTTGTGGAAAATGAAGACATAATGGACTCGTTAAATGATCTGCAGGTCGACTACGGCCAGGGCTATCACCTCGGCAGGCCCATCCCCGCCCCGGTGGGGCTGAAACAAATCTAGCCCTTACCAGCCCAATTTTTCCAGCCACACCAGCAGCCCCACTATCGCGACGCCGACAAATACTCTTTAGATTTTCCTTAAATTTTTGGGTGCCAGACATCAAAATACCGCCAAACAGGCGGTATTCGTTGTTACAGGGACTTAATGTATGCTATGCCGCTGGACACCGCGACCAGGTCATCTTTTTCGTCGTGAACTGTTACCCTGTACAGTGCTGTTCGCCGCGTTTTATTTACCTCCTCGGCAATCGCTGTAAGGGTGGCCCCCATCTGCGTGGCCTTCAAAAATGATACGTTCAAAAATCCCCTGTTAATTGCTACATGTCCCGCCGGTCCATCACACGCTTGGCCTTGCCTTCGCTCCTGGGGATGGTCCTAGGTTCCACAAATTTAATCCTAACATTAATATTAAGCACACTAAGGATTTTATGCCTGATTCTGTTCTCAAGTTTTTCCAGCTGCCTTACCTCATCGGAAAACATTTTTTCAGACAGTTCCACCCATATCTCAAGATCATCAAGATCGCCCTTGCGGTCAACCACCAGCAGGTAATGCGGTTCGGTCTCGCCAAATTCAAGTAAAACGCTTTCTACCTGAGAGGGGAAAACATTAACGCCCCGGATGATCAGCATGTCGTCGGTGCGTCCTGTCACCCGCTTCATTCGCACGTGGGTACGCCCGCAGGCGCATTTTTCATAGTGCAGGGTTGATATGTCCCTGGTCCGGTAGCGAATCAAGGGGATGCCCTCCTTGGTAATGGTGGTCAGGACAAGCTCTCCCTGCTGGCCGCAGGGCAGCGTCTCGCCCGTATCAGGGTCGATAATTTCAGCGATAAAGTGGTCCTCAAATATGTGGGAGCCTTGTTTTGCCGGACATTCCATGGAAACGCCCGGTCCCATAACCTCACTCAGGCCGTAAATGTCCAGGGCGATAATGTCCAGCTTTGCCTCCAGTTGAGCTCTCATGTTTTCTGTCCAGGGCTCTGCGCCGAAGATTCCAGCTTTGAGCGGCAACTTTTTAAAATCAATCCCGGCCTTCTCTCCTTCCTCGGCCAGGAAAAGGGCGTAAGAAGGCGTACAGGCAAGCATGGTCACACCGAAATCCTGAATCAGCAACAGCTGACGGGCAGTGTTGCCGCCTGATGCCGGCACCACAGCGGCGCCCAGGCGCTCCGCCCCGTAATGGGCGCCCAGCCCTCCGGTAAAAAGGCCGTAACCGTAAGCTACCTGTACCACATCTCCCTTGCCGCCACCGGCCATGGCCAGGCAGCGCGCAACCAGATCAGCCCAATTGGCGATGTCCTTCCTGGTATATCCCACCACCGAAGGCTTTCCCGTGGTGCCTGAAGAGGCGTGCAGTCGAATGATATTATCCAGGGGCTCGGCAAAAAGCCCGTAAGGGTAATTGTCCCTGAGATCCTGCTTGTAAGTAAAGGGTAAATTATTAAGATCCGCCAGCGACTTAAGATCTCCCGGTTCAAAGCCCCTGGCCTTAAATGCGTCCCTGTAAAAAGGAACACGCTGGTAAACCTTTTTTGCGATTGTCTTAAGCCGCTCCAGCTGCAGCTGCTCAAGCCTCTCCCGGGGCATTGTTTCATGCTCGGGATCCCAGTAAAGCGCTTGATTCTTCATTTTTCCACCTTCCTGTCTAAAGCGCCGCCGCAGGCTGCGCCATAATTTTTCGGCCCAGGTAGGCCTGCTGTACCCTGGCGTTGCCGATCATCTCTTCCGGTCCGCCGCTTAAGATGACCTGTCCCCTTTCTAGAATTAGGGCCCGGTCGGCAACATTGAGCGCCGCCGCGGTATTTTGCTCCACCAGGACAATGGTAACGCCGGTCTTCTTTAAATCGGCCAGGGTTGACATGATTTCCCTGATCACCAGTGGCGCCAGCCCTACCGAGGGCTCATCAAGGAGCAGCAGCCTGGGCCTGGCCATCAGCCCCCGCCCTATAGCCAGCATCTGCTGCAGGCCGCCGCTCAGCTCTCCCGCCGGGTGTCTCTCCCTGCCTTTTAGGGTTGGGAAAAGATCAAAGACCTTTTTAACATCTATTATAACCTCATCCTTGGCTGAGCGATAGCGGTGATATGCTCCCAGCAGAAGATTATCCAGCACACTGAGAGAATTAAAGATTTCCCTGCGCTCCGGCACCAGGCTGATGCCCTGCCTGACCATATACTCCGGGGGCTTGCCTGAGACGGATTTTCCGTTTAACAGGATTTCCCCTTTCTTTGGCCGGTAAAGTCCCGCCAGCGCCCCCAACAGAGTGCTTTTGCCCGCGCCGTTGGACCCCAGCACCGCCACCATCTCTCCTTCTGATACCTGGAGTGACAGTCCCCGCAGCGCCTGCACCCAACCATGATATACTTCCAAACCTTTTATTTCAAGCAACCTGCTCATCCTCCCCCAGGTAGGCTTTGATTACTAATGGGTTCGCCTGGATTTGCGCCGGAGTTCCTTCAGCTATTGATTCACCGAAATTTATAACCATGATCCGGTCAGCCACTTCCATCACAGTTTCCATATCATGTTCCACCAACACCATGGATCTGCCCTGCTGCCGCAAGTGTTTCAAATACTCTGCCAGCACTTTTGTCTCAGCGCTGTTTAGTCCGGCGGCAGGCTCATCCAGCAGCACCAGACGCGGATCTGCGGCCATAGAGCGGGCAATTTCCAAAAGACGCTGCTGTCCGAAGGGAAGAGCGGCGGCCGGCAGTTCGGCCTGATTTTCCAGCCCAACCTCGCTCAAGAGATGAAGCGCTTCCCGCCTGATCCTTTTATCTTCAGCAACAGACCCGGGCCAGCGGGCCAGAGCTTTCAAAAAACCCGTTTTCCCCTTCAGGTAGGCCCCGGTCATAACGTTATCCAGAACTGACATCCCCCCGAAGAGTTGAAGGTTCTGGTAGGTCCTGGTTATACCCCTGGCAGCGATGCGGTGAGTTTTTAGACCGGTAAGAGGCCTTCCCTCGAAAGCAATTGAACCTTGATCGGGTTTAAACATGCCGCTGATCAGGTTAAAAACAGTAGTCTTGCCGGCGCCATTGGGTCCGATCAGAGCAAAAATTTCCCCTTCCCGCACACCGAAGCTGATCTCCTTTACGGCTACGATACCGCCAAAATGCTTGGTAAGGCCGTTAACTTCCAGAAGCATTTATTTGACCTCCCTGACAGCTGTTTTTTTAAAAATTTCCGCTATGGTTCCCAGACCTTGCGGTCTGACCAGCATCACCAGCACCAGGATTACCCCGAAGAAAATAATCTGGTACTCACCTCCCGCCCCCGGTATCACCAGGGGAACCGCCCAGCGCAGCACTTCTCCCAGTGTCACCACAACCCACGCGCCCAGGAGCGGTCCCCCGAATGTGCCAAGTCCACCAACAACCGCCATCAGTACAAACTGGACCGAGGCATGGAAACCGAAAGGGGACGGGCTAACAAAGGTAACGTAAAAAGCATAGAGGCCTCCTGCCAGGCCAGCCAGCGCGCCGCTGAAAACAAACGCCTGGAGTTTTAAACCCGCGGTGTCAATACCGGATGTCTCAGCAGCGTGCTCGCTTTCCCGGATAGCCCTCAGGGCTCTGCCGACGCGCGAACCGATCAGGTTCTTAACGGCCAGTGATATTACCAGCACGGTCGTCCAGACCAGGTAGTAAAATTTAATATCGCGGTCAAAAACCAGCCCTCCCAGGGAAAGGTAGGGAATACTGGTCAGGCCGGAAGGACCTCCGGTGATCGTTCTACCCTCATTGAAAAGGATATGTACAAGAATGCCGAAGGCCAGGGTAGCCAGGGCCAAGTATAACTCTTTCAGCTTGAGCGTGGGCCTGCCGATCAGCGCCGCCACCAGACCAGGCAGCGCCACGGCTGCCAAAAGGGCTCCCATCGTCGGCCAGTGGTAAGCTGTGGTCAGAATGGCCACGGTATAGGCGCCCAGGCCGAAAAAGGCAGCGTGCCCGAATGAAACCTGACCGGCGTACCCCATCAAAATTCCCAGACCGATCACAATGATGGTGTAAAGGCCGATAATGATCATCACCCCGAGCAGGTAATTGCTCCTGATCAACAGGGGAACAACCAGGAACGCCAGGATTATAACCGACCAAACTAAAACATTTTTTTTCATTATGTAAATCCCCTTTCCTTAGCCGGATGAATCCGCACCTACATTTTCGGATGTCAGTCGTCGGACGTCTCACGTCCCACTTACACCTTCCGCCCGCCAACGGCGCCCAGCAGGCCTTCTGGCCTCAGCATCAGCACCGCTAGCAGGACAACCAGCGCCAGGGCGTCCTTTAGCCCGGATGAAACCAGCCCGGCAAAGTAGACTTCCAGAATGCCGAGGATGATTCCCCCCAACACCGCCCCGCTGATACTAGACATACCGCCGATAGCGGCGGCGACAAAACCTTTTACGCCCAGCATGAATCCCATATCGTATGTCGCCAGGGTGATCGGGGCAATGAAGATTCCGGCAGCGGCGCCTATGGCGCCGCTCCCGGCAAAAGCCAGCAGGGACATGGTCGCGGGGTTGATCCCGACCAGCCTGGCGGCGGTCCGGTTAATTACGCAAGCTCTCACTGCCTTACCCTGGTAGGTCAGCTCAAAAAACGCGAACAGCCCGGCCAGCGTCACAGCCACCAGTCCGAAAATCCACAGGCTCTGCAGGCCGATGGTAGCACCGCCTATGGCAAGAGGGGCGCCTTTGGAAAACGCGGGCAGGGCCACGGGGTTGGTTCCCCAGATCAGCAGGGCCAATCCCCGCAGGGAGATGGAAAGCCCAATGGTAATTATAATTAGGGTCAGCCCGCTGGCGCCCCGCGCCGGATAAATAGCCACCCTCTCCACCAACCCGCTCAGCAGGGTTACCAGCGCCACCGCGATTACAAAGGCTGCCGCCAGGGGCAGGCCGGCCGCGCTTAAGCTTGCGGCCAGCAGGGCGCCCAGCGCCAAAAACTCGCCTTGAGCAAGGTTTAAGACGCCTGTTATATTGAATGTTGTCACAAGGGCGAGGGCAATCAGTGAATAGATGCTGCCCAGGGTAAGCCCTGAAAATAACAGTTGGAGAAGCTGGGAGGATAATTCCAACTTGTTCACCTCAACCTATCAACATTTACTTAAGCAGTTTCCACTTGCCGTTTTCAATCTGGACCAGGACCATGGAATCCTCTTTCAGGCCGTTATGGTCTTCCGTTGACATATTATACACTCCAGAAACGCTGGTAAAGTTCTGTACTTTTTCCAGCTGGTCACGGATGGCCGCCCGGTCCGGCCCGGCTTTTTCAAGAGCATTAACCAGCAGGTAAAACGCATCCCAGGCATAACCGCCAAATGAGTTAGGCGGCGAATTGTATTTTTTACTGTAGTCATCCATATAAGCGGTTAGCACCTTCTTCTGCGGGTCGCTGTCGGGAATCTGCGCCGCCACGATCAGTTTACCTATAGGAAGGATCACGCCGTCCGCTCCGCCCTGAGCCAGGTCAATAAAGGTCTGGTTGCCGACACCATGACTGTGGAACAGGGGAATCCCCATGTTCAAGTCCTTGAAGTTTTTCGTTACAATCGAGGCTGAAGGCGGAATTGCCCATACCACCGCAGCTTGAGCTCCACTTATTTTGACCCTGGTAAGCTGCGGGGTCATATCCTTGTCTGTGGCCTCAAACTTTTCCTCATCCACGATCTGCAGCCCACCGGCCTGCGCCGCCACTGCGAAAGCTTTCTTCCCGTTATCCCCGTAAGCATTGTTCATAGATAGAAACGCCACTTTGGTCAGACCTTTTTCTTTTAGATAGCCCATCAGCTTGTTGATGGCTACTATGTCGCTCTGTGGCGTTTTAAACACCCACTGCCTTTCCCGGGCAGGTTCCACAATTGTACTGGCCGCCGCCAGGGAGATCATGGGCACTTTTTCTTTTTGCACGGTATCAATCATTGACATAGAGGTGCCGCTGGAACTGCCGCCGATAACAGCTAAAACTTTCTGCTGGTCAATAAGTTTTTTAACCGCAAGCACCGCTTCAGTTTCATCGCTCTTGTTATCAAGGATGGTTAATTCCAGAGGGTGCCCGTTGACTCCACCGGCAGCGTTTACCTTGTCGGCCAGCATCTGTAGGGTATTCCGTTCCGGCACTCCCAGTGATGAAGAAGGTCCGCTGATATCAATTACCGCGCCTATCCTGTAAGGTTCATTGCCGGCGCTGGTTTTTCCGGCGTCTTTACTTCCCGCGCACCCGCTTAAAAGCAAAGCTGCTGTAATAATCAGGGCTATGATGCTAGTTAAAATTCTCATTCTTTTCAACACTTTTTCCTCCTTGATTTTATATAATGACGAATCTGGCAAACAAATGCCGATTTATTTCATAAGGAAGAAAGCCGTTCACCCCCCACTTAAAAAATCATTATCCTTCAAAATAATAAACCACAGCCTTCGTGGGGACGAAAGCTGCGGCTTTCCGCGGTACCACCCCGTTTGGTTATTAACTAACCCACTTACAAAGGTACGGGAATCCCTTTCCTGCAAAGATGGTCCAAAATAAAAAAACTTTTCACCCAAAGGGGCGAAAAGCTGATTTCGCGGTACCACCCTATTTGGCTCAATTAATGAGCCCACTTGCGGCAGGGTACGGGATAATTTCCTTATACCCCCTTCCTTTTAACGGTGGAAGACTCCGGCCGGGCCTACTTTCCTTGCGTTGGTTTCAGCCCGGAAACTCGGTGGAGAACTTCAACGGATCATGCTGTGAAAGCGCTTCCAGTCACGGCGCTTTCTCCCTGAAAAGCTGTATTCCGCTTACTTTTCCACTTCATCGCTTCTTTTGATTATGCTACTTTGCTTAATATGATACAGGCGCCAGACGCATAAGTCAAGAATAAAATGTCAGTTAAGCCTGTCCTTTTTTTAGCGGACACTTTGGGTCATTTATTTTTTTTGAAAAGACATTTGTCACAATTTAGAGGATAATCGCCGTATTACATTGAATAATTGTTGTGTTGCCAGAAACATAGCGGGGGCTTGATATGAAAGGTTTTGCTGTAATAGCCTGCGATATAAAAATAAGCAGAGGGAAAAATCAAGTTTTAGACATCGAGCAGTTCCGCCTGAAAACCGGTGAAGTAATGGCTTTGCTCGGTGTTAACGGCTCTGGTAAAAGCACACTGGTGCAGGCACTGGCTCTTTTACTGAAAACTGATTCAGGAAAAGTTTTTATACTGGGCGAGGAAGTCACGCCGAAAAAAGAACTCAGCCTGCGCAGAAAGATGGCGGTTGTTTTTCAGGAACCTCTTCTTCTGGATACAACCGTTTATAAAAATGTTGCCTCCGGCCTTTTACTAAGGGGCTTCCAATCAGCGGATATTGACCGTCGTGTCAGGGAATGGCTGGCCCATCTGGGAATTGAGTCCTTAGCCAGCAGGCAGGCGCGTTTTCTTTCCGGGGGAGAGTCGCAGAGGGTAAGCCTGGCCAGAGCCTTTGCCGTGGAACCGGAGGTACTGTTCATGGACGAGCCCTTTTCCGCCCTGGACTATCCAACTAAGAGAACTTTGATTACCGAATTGAGTGATATTCTCAAGACCACCAGGATTGCCACCGTACTGGTTACGCACGACCCCAGCGAGATACCGCTTATAGCTCGGAGTGTCACGGTCCTGCACAGAGGTAAAATTGCGCAGTATGGCGACCTGAAGGAAATCCAGACAAGACCGGCCAATGAAACAGTGGCCGCTCTTGTAGGCGTGATTAACCACAAACTGGCCCGGGACAGCCGCCTGGTCAATTAGCGGCGCCTGCCAACATTCTGGTGGTTGCCGCCAGGCTATAAGCTTCGTTTCCAGACAGCCCCGGCTTCCCTGAGATCGGCGATAAACTGGTCCAGCATTTTAACACCCCCCCAGGTCAAAACCTGTTAAAATAAAACCCCCCGTTAGAGGGGGGTGGATAAACAAAATGCCGGTACCCTTTATGAGTTGCTGTTAGCTTGTGCGCCTGCTGTCCACTTTGCTTGGTATGTACAGGTGCAAATTCTCGTGCTTGATGTTGCGGATATGCAGCGTGTGGGACCATACTTTGTTTTTACGCATGGCAAATCCTATATAGGCTACAGGAATCCAGGTCAGGGCGAAAATCGGGTAGAAGAAGAGCCACCAGTATGCTTTCGTCTTTACTTTTTCCAGAAGCATGCCGATACCGAAATAAAAGAATTGGGAGAAGAAACCGACAATCGCCCACCCTGGTTTGTCAAATGCCTGATCAAACATAAAGATATTGCCTATAAAGCCCAAACCGGTTAGCATCAGAATAAACGGCTGAATCAGGTACAAGGCCCCGTCAATCATCGCGAAATTTTTCGTGCGGAACCCTTCCAGGAGCAGTTTGCCCACGTAGCGCCCGGCAACGTTGGTATGTCCCTGCATCCAGCGTTTGCGCTGGCGCCAGGACTGCATCAGACTTAGGGGTTTTTCATCGTAAACCTTGGCGTCATGAGCCCAGGTCACCTTGATGTTGTTCATCAGCGCCTTGGTTTGAAACTCCAGGTCCTCGGTCAGAGAAGTCATACCCCAGCCGTATTTTTTGAGCACTTCCGTCGAAAGGCACATGCCCGTGCCGCCCAGGGCGCAGGTAAGACCCAAATTATACTTGGACAGCTGCCAGAAACGGTTGGTCAGGATATAGCTTATGTAGATCGATTTTGTGATCCAGGTGTCGCCCGCGTTCTTGGTATCGAGGTAACCCTGGATAATCTTTTCTCCCTTTAACAGGTGGTTGTTCATAATTGAGAGAAAATCTCTGGCCACGAGGTTATCGGCGTCAAAAACCACAACCCCGTCGTAGGGAATGCCGTTTTCAAAAATCTCACCGAAAGCGTACTCCAGGGCGTATCCTTTGCCTACATCCACTTTATTAAAACGTTCAATAACAGCCGCGCCATTTTCCGCCGCTATTTTAGCCGTGTGGTCCGTGCAGTTGTCAGCTACCACATAAACATCATAAAGCTCTTTGGGGTAATCCAGATCATAGAGATTTCTAATTAGCTCGCCGATCACCGTCTCTTCATTATGCGCCGCCACAACTATAGCGAAACGTGAAGCGGGAGGCAGGGAGTAGTCTGTATACTTGCGGTAAAAGCCAAACAAAGAAACCACAAAAAAATAAAAATAGAAAATAGTGACAAAAAACTGGGTAGCGTAAAAAATTGCCTCCATGGCCATCTCCTTCGTACAAAAAAAATGCTTCTTAAATTAATACATCAGAAGAAGGTTCTGTTAAATAATTAAAAATCCTTCTTTTTTATTTATAATTACATCCTATAAATAGCAGGAAAAATTTATCAGACGGTCATGGCAAAACATAAGGGGTGGTTTCGTTTGCCACCCCTGCTGTTGTCTATGCTAACCACCATTTGCCGCTTTTATACTTTTCTTCCCCTGGAAATCTAATCGGGATAACCTTTCACCCCATAAAGACAATATGCACCATGCCAGTTATTTTATTACAAAAAAATAATTCTAAAAGGAAATATTTTCTTAAATTTAAAAGTGAGACTGGCTCTCTGGTTGTTTCATAATGTTCAACAGCACGATCCAGGCACTCCTGAAAATAGCCGAGATTATAGGTCCTGGTAAGGCTGTCTGTGATAGCTATCTTCAAACGGTGCATAAATCCACTTGTTTTTAACTACTTTTTACTGGCTTATTTCAACTATGTCGCGGTCCTGGAGCACATAGTCCCGCATTACCGACTGCCCGTCGTAGCGGGCCGAGCCCCAGACCCTGGCGTTTTTCATCAGCCGCGGCAGGTCCCGGTGGATAGCCTCGGCCAGGTCCGATATGGCGCTGCCGCGCTTCAGGATAAATGGTCTTTTCAGATCGGGCTCTTTACCTGGTACTTTGGTGTAGACACGGATTACCCCGAGCATCTGGAAGATTCTTTCCCGCAGGTCCTCCAAACCCAGACCCGTGGTGTTGGACACGGGAAAAAGCTCAATTTCCTGGGGCCCCAGTTCCTTTATTATCTGTATATTATCAAAGCCGTGCGGCAGGTCGACTCTGGCTGCCAGCACCAGCACCTTGCCGGGTGATACCCCGCGCACTCCAGGAGCAGTGTCTTCACGTACAATCTTTTTCTCTTTCAGGTAGTTGAGACAAAACACAAGCTGTTCAAGGCAGTCGTCGTTAGCGGCGTCAACCAGAACCAGCAGGATATCAGCGTTGCGCAGGATGCCGGATAACCCGGCCGGAACAATTTCCTCCGTCACCGGCGGTGTGTCCACCAGCTGGATGAAGACATCCTGGTAGGGCATCATCCCGGCCAGGGGCACAGTGGTGGTAAAAGGGTAATCGGCCACTTTCGGGTTGGCCCTGGTCATGATGGCCAGAAGAGATGACTTGCCTGAATTGGGAAATCCCAGCAGCGCCACCTGCCCCGCCCCCTGCCTTTCAATATTGAAAGGATCAGCCCGGCTGGTTTTAGCTTTCTGCTGCCCTTCCAGCCTGAACTTGGAAAGCCGCTTTTTCAGGTCCGCCTGCATCTTTTCCGTGCCTTTATGTTTGGGAATGACCGCCAGCATCTCCTCCAGCGCCGCGATCTTTTCCTCAACGGTCACAGCCTTCTTAAAGGCTTCCTCCGACTCGTAGTACTGGGGTGTCAGGTTGGCCGGCAAAAGCTTTACCCCCTTAAAAAATACTCCTGCCACTACATTAACATGAACTCCCTAAAAAAATAAAGCTGCGACAACTGAAGTGGTATGGCAACCTGCCTTTTCAGGCAGGTTTGTTTTTTCTTAAACACTAACCGTTTTATTGACGGACATGGATCTTACGCTTGTCCATATGAATATTGCTCCGCCGATAGTTATTAACACATCTCCTATGCTGAATAGCTTGGTGATAAAAACCCAGTGAGGCATTAGAAAAATATCTGATAAATAGTAAAATTTTGTGTGCAGCCCTGTGGGTATATAATTAAATGCCGGTAAGCCTTGATTGATCTTTTCCAGTTCTTCAGCGGTAGCAACGATATTTAAATATTCGCTTTTTACCGGCATATATCCGGCGTTAAAAACAATAGCGGTTAAATTACTGACGAGACCCAGCCCAACTAAGATCAAACCACGTAAATGTAAATTAAAAAGAACAAAAACAGCGACCAACACCAGAGAGCATATATAAAGTTTTGGTGCAAGCGGGTTAGGAATGCCGAGGACAAATCTAAGGCTGGAATTAGTTATAATCTTAATAGCAACTGCAATAAATACAAGCCAGGAATAACGGAACCGGATATTTTTGAGATTTTGGATTTTCCCGCCGGCAATCAGGGCAAGTATGCCAACTATCATGACAACTATTACAAAAGCCATAGACTACCTCCAGGATATTAATTGTTTTGATCTTTGATAATAAATCTTATAAACGCTTTTACTACATGCGGGTCGAATTGTGTGCCCGAGCATCTGAGTAATTCGTTTATTGCTTCTTCCCGCGCCATTGCCTTCCTGTAAGGGCGGTCGGAAGTCATGGCGTCAAACGCGTCTGCCACGGCTAATATTCTCGCCCCTATAGGAATACTATCAAATCTTAAACCCTGGGGGTAACCATTCCCATCGTACATCTCGTGGTGGCAGCGGACAAGTTTGGCGCCGGATTTATAAAAACGCAGGTTATTAAGAATATCGTAACCTACCTGCGAATGGCTCAGTATTATTTCTCGTTCAGCTGGAGTTAAACGCCCGTTTTTCAATAATATTGAATCCGGTACCGATATCTTTCCCAGGTCATGAACTCTGGCTGCTGTATCCAGGGTTTCAATCTCACCTGGTTGAAGGTTAAGTTCTTCAGCAATTTTTCCACAGAAGTTGGCGACTCTTAAGGAATGTTCGGAGGTATACGAATCTCTTTTGTCAATAATGTCAGCCAGTACTTCTATTGTTCTTTGTGTCTCCGTTCTCAGATTAATATAATTTTCAAAACTGGAATGCGCCACATACAGGGGTAAAAGAACTATTACAATTGTCAACGGCTCAACATTATATAGAATAACAATCAAAATACTGACAGGCGCAAGGGAAGCAAAATGTAAGAACTGTAGTTTTATATCCTTGTTTACTACCAGGGACCATTTCTTATTCAAACTTAAAGAAATAATTGTGGAAACAAGTAAATAGTTTACCACAACATAAGTAAAACAACTGGCTAATATTGCTATAAAGTTATCTCTTATGTGCAAAACCTCTGTGTTCGATAAATAATGGTAGGCCAGCCATGAAAGATATATTGTTATTGTGTACTGGCTGATATTGAATATCATTTTTTTCAAACTGCGTCTGCCAATAGCATCTACAATTATATTGGCGACCGTCGATATTAAAATCGCCATGGGGGCTCCATAGAGAATTAAGGCGGAGATGTGCACTGCAAAAGAAACAGTCAACTGGTCATTAGACGGTTTGATTATAGGATTCAACTCAGTAACGGTGCTGAATAAAGACCAAATAAAATATACCCAGAGAAAATCAGTGCTCCACTGATGTGCAACCTTAAAAATCAGGTATAAACCCACAGCATTTATTAATACCTGATAAACCACCGCCGGAGTAAATAAAGATTTATACTTACTTTTTCTAGTTTTAGTTACAGTCAAAGACATATTTTTTCACCATATCAAATTGTAAAAATTTTAATAATATTTAAACAATATATCATATTTATGTTCATCCTGTGAAGATTTTTGTATTCCAACGAATAAATTGTAGACAAATATTAAAAAATTTATTATAATAAAATTACTCTAATTATTGGCTAAATATGGTAAATAGGCTTGCTACATGTAATATAAACATTAGAAAGGAGGAGAAAGTATGCGTTGGATCTATGTTCTTCTGGTGATTGCTTCTTTAGTTATTGCTTCCGGTGCAGGCAACAGATGGTAAATTTCTTTTGATAATATTTTTATATTTAGCGTCTTGTTATAAGACGCTTTTTTTTATATTTTGTAAGAACATTATTTTCTTGCTTCTATGATAATAATACAAAACCTTTTTTTTTTATACCATATTTGCTAAATTTATTATATAATTTTCTTAGTACTTTTCATGTGGCAACAAGAAGGGGGTATTGACAATCTTTCACTTCTTTATTAATCGGAAAAATGAGCGGTATTGTTTAGTTCTGTTGCGAAGGAATAATTTATTTCTTTTACTTGCCTCTTTAATAATTGTTATTCTTGCCAGCGGCTGTGGGGGGACGAAACAGGCCGAAAAAGGAACAAAAGATCAATTAATCAGGTATAATGTCTGCACCGAACCCGAAACCCTTGATCCGGCCAAAGCTACCGGTGTGCCTGATGGCACGATCATGCTGCAGTTATTTGACGGATTAACTCGCTACGATGAAAAGCAAGAGATTAAGCCAGCTATAGCAGAAAGCTGGCAGGTCTCAGCTGACGGCCTTACCTATACTTTTAAGCTGCGTGACGCCAAATGGAGCAACGGTGAGCCAATAAAGGCGCAGGACTTTGTTTTCAGCTGGTTGAGGGCGCTGGCGCCTGAAACCGCATCCGAGTATGCCTACCAGCTTTTTTATGTGAAAGGCGCGGAAGATTACAACAGCGGTAGCGGCAAAAAGGAAGATGTAGCTATAAAGGCGTTGGACGACAAAACCCTGCAGGTGACTCTGGAGAAACCTGCGCCTCAGTTCCTTGGACTCACGGCTTTTTATACTCTGTATCCGGTTTATGAAAAAAACGTTCTGGCCGGTGACAATTGGTTTACTGATCCCGCCAAGTATATAAGTAATGGCCCTTTCAAAATGGTCAGCTGGGATCACAATCAAAAAATCGTTTTGGAAAAAAATCTTAGTTACTGGGACGCGGCAAACGTTAAATTAAACAAGTTGGAAATCTATCTGATTGATGCAGTGGATACCGGTTTCAACATGTTTAATACCGGTCAGCTGGATTTTCAGGATGAGGTGCCGGTACAGGAAATAGCCGCGATGAAGGACAAAAAGGAACTGCAAATTGCTCCGGACGCCTCAATATACTTCTACCGGTTTAATGTAACCCGCAGGCCCTTTGATGATGTGAGGGTCCGCAAAGCGCTGGCTATGGCCATAGACCGCAAACAACTGGTTGACAATGTACTGATGGCCGGCGAAAAACCCGCCTTAGCCTTTGTTCCCTTTGGTTTTAAAGACGCTGACGGCAAAGATTTCAGGCAGAATACCGGTAACTTATTTGATGAAAATTTGGCGGAGGCCAAAAAGCTGCTGGCTGAGGCAGGCTATCCGGAGGGCCAAGGGTTCCCCAGAGCAACCATATTGTTTAATACCAATGAAAACCACAAAAAGATCGCGGAAGCCATACAGCAGATGTGGAAGAAGAATCTCGGCATAGAAGTATCGATGCAGAATACCGAATGGCAGGTTTACCTGGACAGGGAAAAGAGTAGTGATTACGAAATAGCCCGCGCCGGGTGGAGTCCTGATTATCTTGATCCGATGAGCTTCATTGATATGTTCGTTACCAAAGGCGGCAACAACAAGACCGGTTGGGGGAACGACGAATACGACAGGCTTGTTGCTGAAGCGAACTCCACCAGCGACCAGAAGGCCAGGATGGAAGCTATGCACCAGGCCGAAAAAATTCTTATGGATGAAATGCCGGTTATGCCAGTTTACTTCTATACAAACGCGAGCCTGATCAAAGAAAGTGTCAAAAATGTCATTATTCCGCCTTTCGGCTTCTATGCAGATTTTAAATACGCGTATGTGGAGTAAAGAAGGTAAAGTATGCAAGGTATATGAGTGCAAGCTCATATACCTTTTTATTTAAAAAACTTTGAGCACAAAGTGAACAGGCGTGGAAAGGAGCGTATTTATGCGCTATTTTTTCAGAAGATCACTGACTATAGCCTTAGCCTTATGGTTAGTTGTTACGATGACCTTTACCATCATGCACTTGATACCGGGAGGCCCTTTTGCGTCTGAAAAAAAACTGCCGGATGTTATTCTGCGCAACCTGGAACAGCGCTACCATCTTAACGACCCCTTGTACAGGCAATACGGAGACTATTTAATCAATCTAATGCGCGGCGACCTTGGTCCTTCTTTCAAATATGAGAACAGAACTGTGAACAGCATTATTGCTGAAAGCTTTCCGGTTTCCGCCGCATTGGGTTCGCTGGCAATCGTCTTGTCTCTGTCAGCAGGCATCTTTGCGGGTACTATCGCAGCGTTACGCCAAAACCGCTGGCAGGATTATTCGATCATGGCCCTGGCCACCTTGGGCTTCTCTGTGCCCAGTTTTGTCCTTGCCGGACTATTAATGTATATATTTGCATATAAACTTCAGGTTCTTCCTTCAGCCCTGTGGGGCACCTGGCAGCAGGCAGTTCTCCCCACCCTGGCGCTGGCCGCGCTGCCCACAGCTTATATTGCCCGCTTAATGCGTTCCAGTATGCTGGAAGTGTTGCAGCAGGACTATATAAGAACCGCCAGGGCCAAAGGGCTCTCCGAAATGTACATTGTCCTGCGCCATGCCCTGCCCAATGCCATTCTGCCGGTGGTGACTTACACAGGTCCGTTGATTGCCGCAATCCTCACGGGAAGTTTTGTAGTAGAATTTATTTTTGCCGTCCCCGGGCTGGGCAGATGGTTTGTCCTGAGTATAACCAACAGGGACTATACAGTTATTCTGGGAGTTACGGTTTTCTACAGTGCATTTCTGATGCTGCTGAATTTTATTGTAGATTTGCTCTACATGGCCCTTGACCCGCGCATCAAGTCATTAGACCTCAAGGAAGTATAGCCATATGGAAATAAGACCACAGATGTTTCAGCCTCTGCCGGCTAAACGGCAGGCTGAGGAATATGCGGACCACCCTTCATACAGTTACTGGCAGGACGTCCAGAAGCGTTTCATGAAACACAAGCCGGCCATGACCGGTTTAATCTTTATTGCCTTTCTGGTAATAATGGCGGCCATCGGGCCCTGCGTGTCCGGTCATACTTATTACGACCAGGATCTTTCAATGGTCAACAAAGCGCCAAATAGTGCTTACTGGTTCGGCACCGATGCTTTAGGCAGAGATATATTCACCAGGGTCTGGTACGGCGCCCGTATTTCCCTGCTCATTGGTCTTGCTACCAGCGTAATTTGCCTGGTTATTGGTGTGTTTTACGGTGGTATTTCAGGGTATTTAGGCGGTCTCGCGGATGAGATCTTGATGCGCGCGGTTGAAGTGCTTTCGAGCATCCCCTTCCTGTTGTACGTTATTCTGCTTATGGTGCTTTTTGAACCTGGCCTTAAGGCAGTCTTTTTAGCCTTGGGACTGGTTTACTGGTTGAATATGGCAAGAATAGTACGGGGACAGGTACTGTCCCTTAAAGAGCGGGAGTATATTCTCGCCGCGCGTCTGCTCGGCTTAAGCAAATGGCGGATTCTCTGCCGGCACCTGCTTCCCAACACCCTGGGGCCGATCATCGTTACCGCGACTCTGCTGGTACCGGAAGCTATTTTTACGGAAGCATTCTTAAGCTTTTTGGGGCTGGGAGTGGCGTCGCCACAGGCCAGTTGGGGTGTGCTGGTAAGCGAAGGCATGTCTGGCCTGCGCAACCATCCCTGGCAGCTGTTTTTCCCCGCTGTTTTGATCAGCCTGACTATGTTTGCTTTTAATTTTGTTGGTGATGGTCTGCGTGACGCGATGGACCCACACCTGCGCCAGGAGGTCTAAAATGCTTCTTTCAGTAGAAGACCTAAAAGTTAGTTTCAAAACAAACCTGGGAGAAGTACAGGCGGTACAGGGTGTAAGTTTTAACCTGGAGGAGGGAGAGACAATCGCCATTGTGGGGGAGTCGGGTTGTGGGAAAAGCGCCATGGCTCACTCAATTATGAAACTGATCCCCACACCTCCGGGCTGTATTGCAGGCGGACAAATATTTTTTGACGGCCAGGACCTGCTGCTCAAAAACGAAAAAGAAATGAGGAAAATACGCGGCGGTAATATCGCCATGATCTTTCAGGAATCCGTTACTTCACTCAATCCCACTCTTAAGATTGGCAGTCAAATATTGGAGGCTCTGAAAAAACGCGGCGAGATTCCTGCTGCGGAACAAAGACAAAGGGCAATGGAAATGTTTTCTATGGCCGGACTGCCCGACCCGGTTAGAATTTTCAAGCAATACCCTCACCAGTTGAGCGGGGGTATGCGTCAGAGGGTAATGATTGCCATCGCTTTAGCCGGCAACCCCAGGTTGCTCATCGCCGATGAGCCCACAACCGCCCTGGATGTTACTATTCAGGCTCAAATTATGGAGCTATTACATGAATTAAGGCATAATACAGGGAAATCAATAATTCTGATCACGCACGACTTAGGTTTGGCCGCCGGCTTTGCCTCCCGCGTGATGGTCATGTACGCCGGTAAAATAGTTGAAAACGGGACGGCCAGGGACATATTTTATCACCCGGGACATCCATATACACGAGGGCTGCTGGCAGCGGTACCGCGGCCGGGTCAGGAAAGACTAAGTCCCATACCCGGCCGGTCGCCTGATTTGATAAATCCGCCGCAGGGCTGCGCGTTTTGGCCGCGCTGCGGTCAGGCTATGCTGATCTGCCAGCAATCGCAACCACCGGAAACCATCATATCTGATTTACACCGGGTGCGCTGCTGGCTTGCCCACCATCACGCAGTTGGCAGTTACTAGATAGTATAAATATATAGCATGCGGCAGAGGGATAGATATTGAAAAAGCTTGTTCAAATAAAAAATCTCACCAAACATTTCATAACAGACCGCAGACAGGTTTTAAAAGCTGTTAGTGATGTGTCTCTGGATATTTTTCATGGTGAAACACTTGGGCTGGTAGGAGAAAGCGGTTGCGGGAAAACCACCCTGGGTAAAATAATGGTGCGTTTGGTCAAACCCACCTCAGGGCAGGTGATCTTTGACGGTATAGATGTTCATAAAACCCGAAGCTTTACAGAAAATAACCTTCATAAACGAATGCAAATGATATTTCAGGACCCTTACGCTTCTTTGAATCCACGTATTACTGTAGGAGAGATCATCGGCGAGGCAATAGATGTACACGGTCAGGTCAAGCAGGAAAGCAGGCGTAAGCGGGTCAACGATCTAATGCAAACAGTCGGCTTAAACCCTAACCTCTCCAGCCGGCTGCCACACGAATTTAGCGGGGGGCAGCGGCAGAGAATAGCAATCGCCCGGGTACTGGCCGTGGAACCTGATTTCATTGTTTGTGACGAGCCGCTGACAGCGCTTGATGCCTCAATTCAGGCGCAAATTGTCAACTTGCTGGGTGATCTGCAAAAACAAAAAGATCTAACTTACCTTTTTATTTCCCATGACCTTTCCATGGTCAGACACATATGTAATCGTGTAGCGGTGATGTACCTGGGGCAAGTGGTAGAACTGGCAAGTAAGCATGATCTTTTTGAACATCCGTTTCATCCATACACTCAGGCGCTGCTATCCGCCATTCCGGTACCGGACCCTGATCTGGAGACAACACGCAGGCGGATTATTCTGCCTGGCGAAGCTTCCAACTCCTTTAAGCTGTCTTCAGGCTGTGGTTTTAGCAGCCGCTGTCCCAAAGCAGAAGCCAGGTGCCATCAGACAGCACCGGTTGTATCAGAAAAAGGCGGCGGTCATTGGGCTGCCTGTCATCGGTCTTAATAAGGACGGAGAAATAATGAAAATTATCATTGATGCCGACGCAACCCCCAAAAACGCGCTGGACATATGCCGCCGGGCGGCGAAAGAGTTTTCGGTATCTTTAGTCACAGTGGCCAACTTTAACCACCGCATCGAGTCAGACTGGCACGTGGTGGTTGGCAATGCTTCCCAGGAAGCTGATATGCAGGTGGTAAACCTCACCGCCAGGGGAGATATTGTTGTGACCCAGGACTGGGGCCTGGCGGCGATGGTGCTGGGCAAGGGCGCCTTTGCCCTGTCCCCGACAGGGCGGATTTTCCAGGAGGAAACCATCGGCTTTCTGCTTGAAGAAAGGGAAATTAAGGCCAGGATCCGCAGAAGCGGGGGCAGAACCAGGGGACCGAAGAAAAGAACTGCTGAGGACGACGATAACTTTAAAAGAAGCCTGTACCGGATTTTTGAAAAAGGTATAATAGATAAATTATAAAAGCAAACCGGTTCCTGAATATAATTCTTCAATTAAAACACCGGAGCCCAGGTAATCAGGGGTAGTTCCTGGAGGGGGAAATCCCTGCTGTCCGGCCTTACCCGCACGGTATACCCAAAAGCGCCCTGGGGCAGGGTCAGGTGACCGATATAGCGGTAGATATTCTCGGCAATCTCCCCCTCCAGGGTCATGGGAACAACTGTAATATTCTTCAACCCACCTTCCACCGCCTCCCCGTACACCATCTCCACAATGACACTCCTGGTGTAAATCAGGCCCAGGCTGAGAACAGCGCTTAGATCAAGCGTCTCTCCCGCATTCATCTTCGGCCTGCCGCTGGATTCAACCGAGACAATGGAGACCTGGTCCCAGTAATCCAGGATCAGCTTTTTAAAGTTGCTGGCGTGGCTGGCCAGATAATTATTATTGTCCGTAAAGCTTTTTCCTCTTTTAATGGCAGGTATATAAAATCTCTCGGTATATTCCGCAACCATACGGCCGGTGTTGAAAACAGGGGCGACTGACTTGATGGTCTCTTTCATCAGGCGCACCCATTCCGGCGAAAACCCTTCCGCCTTACGGTAGTACATGGGTACTACCTTTTCTTCCAGGACGCTGTACAGCGAGTAACAGTCGTCCCGGTCCTGGATCTGATCGTCCTGGTAGGTGTTTTCCGAACCGATGGCAAAGCCGTTGGCGCCATTATAGGCTTCAGGCCACCACCCATCCAGGGTGCTGACATTGATCAGGCCATTAATAGCGGCCTTGATACCGCTGGTACCGCTTGCTTCCATCGGGCGGCGCGGTGTGTTGAGCCAGATATCCACCCCCTGGACCAGGTGGCGGGCCATGTGAATGTCGTAGTTTTCCAGGAGCAGCACCTTGCCCCGGAATTCCGGGCGGATTGAAAACTCGTATATTTGCTTGATCATATCCTGCCCCGCGCCATCAGCAGGGTGTGCCTTGCCGGCAAAAACCAGCCTGACAGGCCGCTCGGGGTTGTTAACCAGTCGATCCAGCCTGGCCATATTACTGAAAAGAAGGTTAGCCCTCTTATATGTGGCGAAGCGCCTGGCGAAACCTATGGTCAGGATATCAGGGTCCAGGTAATCGTCTACCTCAATTATATTCTGCAGCGGTTCCTGGTTGCGCCTGCGCTGCTGTTTCAAACTGGTCCGCGCAAAGGCGATCATCTTTTCCTTAAGCAGCCGGCGCACTCTCCATAATTCCTGGTCAGGAATATCATCCATACCCTTCCACATTTCCGGCTGGGAGATTTGCTCAAACCACCTTTTCCCCAGGTAACGGGGAAAAAGCTCTTTCAACTCGGCGGCCAGCCAGGTTTCCACGTGCACCCCGTTAGTTACTGAGGTAACTGGTATCTCCTCGGGATGAAGCCTGCTGTAGCAGGGGCGAAACATTTCTCTGGCAACCTTGCCGTGCAGCTGACTGACCCCGTTGGCCAGGAAAGAGTGACGCAGGGCCAGCAGGGTCATGTTGAAGCTGTGCTGCTCTCCATCCCAGGCCATGTCTCTCAACACTTTAAAATCTATGCCCATCTCAGCGACCATGGGGGCAAAGAAATTTGCGATAAGTTCTTCGGCAAAAAGGTCGTGACCCGCCGGAACGGGAGTGTGGGTGGTAAAAACCGTGGACGCCCGCACCACCTCCCTGGC